>PSRI01000202.1 GCA_003175935.1 Bacteroidota bacterium | reverse complement strand
TTATTGTATTGATTCAAAATAAATTCTACTTAAATGGACAACAACTTTTCAGCCCAGGTTAAAGAGATCATTTCTTTCAGCAGGGAAGAGGCGTTGAGATTAGGGAATGATTTTATTGGTACGGAGCATTTGCTGTTAGGTTTAATACGTGAGGGAGAGAATATGGCGGTGAAGATTTTGAAGAACCTGAACGTAGACTTATATGAATTGAGGAAAGAAGTGGAACTGGCAGTAAAGGATAAGACCGGTAAGAATATTGCCAACATCAATAGTCTGCCCCTAACAAAACAGGCAGAGAAAGTTATACGGGTTACAGTACTCGAAGCAAAGGCATTAAAGAGCCCGACAGTAGAGACCGAACACCTGATGCTTTCTATTCTCAAGAATAAAGAAAATATTGCAACACAAATTCTAAATCAATTCGACGTGGATTACGACTTATTCAGAAACGAACTCGGAATGGTAAAGAGCAACGATGTGCGCAGCGAGTACACCGATGATCCTGATGACGATTTTGACGAAGAAAAGAAAAGCTATCAGCAAAAATCTAAATCCGGACAATCAGGAAATGCAAAGAGCAAAACACCCGTGCTCGACAATTTCGGTAGAGATATTACCAGGCTCGCAGAAATGGGAGCGCTGGATCCGATAGTAGGAAGAGAAGAAGAAATTGAAAGAGTTTCTCAGATTCTCTCACGCCGCAAGAAAAACAATCCGATTCTCATTGGTGAACCTGGTGTAGGTAAAACAGCAATTGTAGAAGGATTGGCATTGCGTATTGTTCAAAGAAAAGTTTCCAGAGTATTATTCGATAAACGTGTGGTTTCATTGGATCTCGCAGCATTGGTTGCCGGTACAAAATATCGTGGCCAGTTTGAAGAGAGAATGAAGGCCATCATGAATGAATTGGAAAAGAACCGCGACGTGATTTTATTCATTGACGAAATTCACACAATCGTGGGTGCAGGTGGTGCAAGTGGATCACTCGATGCTTCCAATATTTTTAAACCAGCTCTGGCTCGCGGAGAACTGCAATGCATTGGTGCTTCTACGCTCGATGAATACAGAATGTATATCGAGAAAGATGGTGCCCTTGATCGTAGATTCCAAAAAGTAATGGTAGATCCCCCAAGTGTGGAAGAAACCATTCAGATCCTCCAAAACATCAAACCCAAATACGAAGAATATCATAATGTCACCTATAGCGAAGATGCAATCGACGCTTGTGTAAAATTGAGTGATCGTTATGTGACTGACAGACTGCTCCCCGACAAAGCAATCGACGTGATGGATGAAGTAGGAGCAAGAGTGCACTTAAAAAATATCAATGTTCCCCAGGAAATTGTTGACCTGGAGAAAAAGATAGAAGATATTAAACAGGAAAAAAATAAGGTGGTGAAGAGCCAGCGTTTCGAAGAGGCCGCTTCTCTGCGCGACAATGAAAAGCGTTTGCAGGAAGATCTCGAAAAGGCAAAAGCTCAGTGGGAAGAAGAAAGCAAACACAAACGCTATCCAATCGATGAAGAAGCAATAGCAGAAGTAGTGAGCATGATGACTGGAATTCCTGTTAAGAGAATGGTTCAGGCCGAAACTGAGAAATTACGCAGAATGGCCGATGATCTTAAAGGTGCAGTAGTTGGACAGGAAGAAGCCATTCAAAAAGTGGTGAAAGCCATCCAGAGAAATCGTGTGGGATTGAAAGACCCGAAAAAACCAATCGGTACATTTATTTTCCTCGGACCTACCGGTGTTGGTAAAACAGAATTGGCGCGTGCACTAGCCAGATATATGTTCGACTCAGATGATGCTTTAATACGCATCGATATGAGTGAATACATGGAGAAATTTACAGTGAGCCGTTTGATTGGTGCACCTCCCGGATATGTAGGTTATGAAGAAGGTGGACAGCTTACAGAAAAAGTGAGACGCAAACCTTATTCCGTGGTGCTGCTCGATGAAATTGAAAAAGCACACCCGGATATCTACAACATTTTGTTGCAGGTGCTGGATGATGGGCAACTTACAGATGGATTGGGAAGAAAAGTGGATTTCAAGAATACTCTTATCATCATGACTTCAAATATTGGAGTTCGCCAATTGAAGGATTTTGGTGAAGGCGTAGGATTTGCAACTGCCGCACGTCAGCAAACAACTGATGAAAATAATAAAGCCGTAATTGAAAAGGCTTTGAAACGCACTTTCAGTCCTGAATTCCTGAACAGGATCGACGACGTGATGATCTTTAATACGCTTACTCGTGAGCATATTTTCCAGATCATTGACATTCTGATGAAGGGTGTTATGAAGCGTCTCACTAACCTGGGATTCACTTTGGAACTCACAGAAGATGCGAAAGCATTCATTGCAGAGAAAGGATATGACCAGCAATTTGGTGCACGTCCACTTCACAGAGCCATCCAGAAATACCTGGAAGATCCTCTGGCAGAAGAAATTCTCAATATGCATATCAAGGCTGGTGATATTATGATCGCTGATCTTGATAAAGAGAATTCCAAGTTGAAGTTTACGTTAAAAGAAGGTAGCAGGAAAGAAAAATCAGAAGCTTAACCTATATTTGAAATAATCAAAGCCAGCTTGTAAAAGCTGGCTTTTTTGTTAGGTCGTTTACCGAACAGCTTTTTGTGCACCAAAAAGAAGCGCATGATTGAAACCTCAACTAACGCCACCGAACTGAAGAGACTCAGCTATGAATTAGTGCTGGCCTGGAAAGACAGAAATCATGAATTTTTAAATGACATCGTTTCCGACGCATTTACTTTAGTTTCTCCATTGTTCAAAGGAACATTTTTCAGCAAGGAAGAGTGGATGAAAATGATCATGGAAACGTACAGGCTCGAGGAATTTGAATTTCACATCCTCAGGATTATGGATTTTCAGGATTGTGTAGTTGTAAGTTCTCAAATTATATTCCTTGCATCTCCTTCTTATTCAGGGATAGCTCAGGAGTATTTGATTTTGGATGTGTGGAGACAGGAAGATCTAAAATGGAAATTAATTTGCAGACAGCCCACATTCATTCGTCAGGCCGAATAATTTGATTAGTAATTGTCAGGTTATTAAAAGTCAAAGAAGTATTGTCTCTAGGGGACAAGAGTTGCTGTGTGGGCATATTGTGTTACTGACCTTTGACGTGAAACAACCGTGTCCCGTAGGGATATAAGATTGGTAGCAGGAACATAATTAAAATATAGATTGCCCCATAGGGCAAAAGGTTTTGGTCGGTGTTGATTTCGCAATAGACGTTTGCAGCCTTGCCACCGAATGGCGGGAGAACAGAAGGATCGCCAAAGGTGATCGAGAAAAAAGGATTTTGAAAATGTGTTTATTTATTTGCGAGTGGCTTCGAAATGCCACAAAAGAATATAGTTTTGAGGGCGTAACATCTTCATGTTTGAACCCGCATAATTAGCAACTGAATTGCTCACTTTATAATAATCATTGCACAGGCTGTGAAATTCTAAGTTGCATTTCCTGTTTTTTTGTTTCAATTTTACCGAAGCAATAATAATATGGGGAATAAGAAAATCATCATAACGATTGACGGCTGGTCATCCTGCGGAAAAAGTACACTGGCTAAAGAATTAGCCAGTGCATTGACCTATCTCTATATCGATAGCGGCGCCATGTACCGCGCTATTACACTCTATTTCTTACGCAATCATGTGAATTGGTCAAAAGACAAAGCAGTAAAAGAAGCTTTGAAGGATATTGAACTGGACTATGCATTCAATGAATCTTCTCAACAAAACGAAATATTACTCAATGGTGAAAACGTTGAGTATGTTATCCGCGATATGGTAGTAGCAGAAAAAGTGAGTGAGATAGCAGCCATCAAAGAAGTGAGAGAATTTGCAGTTGAACAGCAACGTAAACTGGGTAAGAAGAAAGGAATTGTAATGGATGGAAGAGATATAGGAACGGTAGTATTCCCAAGAGCGGACCTGAAAATATTTATGACCGCAGACATTGCAGTGCGAGTTGAACGAAGATTTAAAGAGCTCTATGCTAAAAATCCCAACATAACTATTGAAGAAGTGAAGAATAATGTAGAGATGAGGGATTATATCGATTCACATCGAGAAATAAGCCCACTTAAAAAAGCTGCAGATGCAGTTGTATTGGATAATTCTAATATGACAAAAGACGAACAATTGCGTTTTGCAATTGACCTGGCTCAAAAGAAATTGGGAGTTCCGGCCTGATACTTTTAATTTATCCCAGATCATTGTTTTTATTAATTGGAAAAAGCTTCCGTTTATTGGAATAATCGGCTTTTAAAATTACGCCGTGCCAATATGCAAGCATATTCATTTATCCCCATTTCTGAGCCACTAAATATCTGGAAATATATAGTTTATGAAGATGTACTCACTTTAATGAAACGAGCTTTTCATCTTTTTTTTGGTATGGCCTGGTTTATGAAAAATCACCGGCACAATCCGATAAAGATGAAAACAAATATTATGCGCATTGGAGTTTTGATGATGATTTGTCTTCATGTGTTTTTGATGGCAGGTGCGCAGTGCCCAATTGGTTCCATTGTGAATACGCCTGGGACTTATAATAACAATGATGTGGCCTGTATAACGGCATCGGTTAGTGGCACATTTACAATGAAAAATAAATCCACGCTGATCGTAGCCAGCGGCGGAAATTTTACAGGAACAATTGATGCTTCCAAGGGTTCAACTATTAATGTGCTTTCAGGTGGAACTTTCAAACCATCTCTTTCAAATAATTTTGCGGGTGTTCTTACAAACCAGGGAACAACTGAATTAGGGAATGGTGGAATTTCCCTTGATAACGGCGCTGCAATTTCTAATGAGTCAGATTTTACGTGGGTAGCAAGCTGGAACATGAATGCTGCAGTAACAGTTTCAAATACGGCATGTGGTACCATGACTTTCAAGAACAGTACTTACTCACTTGCAAATAGCAGTTCATTATTAAACAATGGTTTGATGGTTTTTCAAAGTGGACTTTCTACCAGCAGTGGCACAACTTTGGATAACCGCGGAAGGCTATATCTCAACGGATCTCTTGACCCTTCTGGTTTGGTAACCAATGAAAGCTTAATGGTTGCTAATGGTGCAGTTACACTCAATGGTGGTGATTCGCTAATAAATAAGGATAGAATATTTTTCAAGACGGCTTTAACCGGAGGAAAAATGATCAGAAATGATGGTTTGATTTGGGCTGCCAGTTCAGTACAATTAAATTCAGCAGGTGTCATACAAAATCTCAGTACTGCGGAATTCAGGATTAATGGTGCTCTTTCAAATAACGTAACCATCCAGGGAGCAGGATATTTATACATTGCCGGTGCACTTGGTAATAACGGCACGATTGCAGGATTGAGTGCTGGAACCAAACTCACCCTTAATCAAAATATTATTACAGGAACAAGAAGCAATTTTATTGTAAATGCGGCGATGCCGGTTTATGATACTACAAATTATGTGGGTGCTAATGCAAATCCGGATGCCTGCGCAATGAGATTGTTGCCAGTTTCTCTTTCAGAATTAAATGCGCAACAAAAATCAAACGAGGTTGAACTTACATGGTCGACTGCATCAGAATATAACAGTGCAGGTTTTCAGATTGAAAGAAGCGATGATGGAATGCATTTTACAAAAATCGGTTCAGTGAATGCACGGGGCACCACAAACTCAAAAACAAACTACACATTCGAAGATAAAGATCCATTAGGTGGATCTGCTTATTACAGGTTGAAAATGATTGATACCGACAATTCTTTCCAATATAGTAATGTGGTTGTATTGCGCACTATGGATAAGAATTTTGTTTCAGGAAGAATAGCACCAAATCCTTTTGTAAACCAGTTCGAGGTTTCACTCACATTGAACAATGCTGATGAGGTTCGCATCAGAATCATGGATCATTCAGGGAGAATTGTGCATCTCGAAGAACAACGTGCGTCAAAAGGAAGCAATCATATTGTTGTGAATAGTTTAAGCGGACTGTCTGCGGGTATTTATTTCGTTGAAATCTCTTCTTCAAATGACAGGCTGATTCAAAAAATAGTGAAGCAATAAGCATCAGGATTTTTGAAATTCCTGAAGCAGTGTCTGCAACTTATTATCGGCTTTAAATATTTCGGCTAATTTCCTAATCACACCCTCTACGAGAGCATCCGGACAGGATGCTCCGCTTGTTATTAGTATCTTCACCGGTTCTTTATTTGGAAGAAAATCATGTGTAACCACTTCTTCTTTTTTATGAAAATTGAAGTGCATGATATCAGTTTCCGATAAAATCTTGTCTTCGTTATTAATAAAATAAGTGGGGAATTTTTCTTCGCAGAGTTCCACAAGATGAGAGGTGTTGGAACTATTATACCCTCCAATCACAATCGCCAGATCTGCATTTGTATTTAGCATTGTGGAAACCGCAGTTTGATTATCGTTCGTTGCATAACAAAGCGTGTCCCTTGTATCTGCAAACCGGGCTTCAATATTTGTTTCTGACAAACCATAATGGTCCATCATCAGTTTTTTCAAATAATCTGCGATAGACTGGGTATCACTTGCAAGCATGGTTGTTTGATTCACCACTCCAATTCTCTGTAGATCTTTGTCGGGATCGAAACCCTCAGAATATCTACCCCTAAATGCATCATGGAATTCAGAACTTTTTCTTTCGCCCTTAATGAATTTTCCCAATTCATTCGCTTCATTTAAATCTTTTACAACAATCGTTGGAGTATTGGCAGCACTGTGTGAAAATGTAGCGCGTGTTTCTTCATGTCCGGGCTTGCCATGCACCACCACGCTATAACCCTTGCTTGCAATTTGCTCCGATCGATTCCAGACTTTTTCAACAAAGGGACAGGTAGTATTAAATTCTTCAATCTGAATTCCCAGGTTTTTCAATTTGGATTCAATCGCAAGCGTAGTACCAAATGCGGGTATGATTACGATATCGTCTTTCTTCAATTCTTCAAAATCTATCAACTGATTGCCGTAAGTATCCTGCAAAAATCTTACACCTCTTTCCTGCAAATCTTCATTCACATGCGGATTGTGAATCATCTCACTCAATAAAAAAATTCTTTTTCCCGGGTTTTCATCTACAGTTCTGAATGCAATTTCAATCGCATTTTCAACGCCATAACAAAACCCAAAATGCCTGGCTAAATAAATCCGGAGATTGCCGAAATCAAGCAGGGTAGGAGTAAAATCCTTTTTCATTTTATCCTCTCTCTTTCGCTTCTGTTTGATAGCAGCAATTAAAGGACTTTTATATATGATGGGAACATTGAATTGTTTCATATCTGCAAAAACGATTGGCAAAGTTAACTCGAAAAGGGCAATTGGTCTGTTGTTTGTGGTTTATGGTTTTGCATTGCGTCTCGGCATGAAATCTTTAGTCTGGGTACTTGGTACTATTCTTGCGTCTTGGCCTGCGTGCTCGCCTTCGCGAAGCTGCAGCGAAGCAAGGCCATCAGGCAGGCGTGAAATCTTTAGTCTAAGTACTAGGTACTAAGTACTAAGTACTCGATATTTGCAAGTATGAGCAGTAATTTCAAAAGGGTTTCGTGGCGACATCACACCAATATTTATGAAGTTAACCTTAGACAATATTCAGTTGAAGGCACATTCTCCTCTTTCGAAAAAGAATTGCCCCGACTGAAAGAAATGGGTGTGAAAACGCTTTGGTTTATGCCAATAACTCCCATCTCTAAAGAAAAAATGCTGGGCTCTTTGGGTAGCTATTACGCCTGCTCCGATTATACTGATGTGAACCCTGAATTTGGAACCCTGGAAGACTTCAAGAAACTTGTTTCAACTTCGCACAAACTTGGGTTTAAAGTTATCATTGACTGGGTCGCCAATCACACAGGCTGGGATCATGTATGGACAAAAGATCATCCTGAGTATTATGAAAAAGATGATTCTGGTGGTTTCAGGGCGGCACCTGGAATGGAAGATATCATTGAATTAGATTATAACAATCCTGACCTTCTGGAAGCGATGATAGATGCGATGCATTTCTGGATTAGAGAATGCAATATTGATGGCTTTCGCTGTGATCTTGCCACATGGGTACCAAAGGAATTTTGGATGAAAGCGAGAACGCAACTCGACAGAACTAAACCTCTTTTTTGGCTGGGTGAATACGATGCACTCGAGAATCCCGACTACATGGAAGTTTTTGATGTTGCCTATAGCTGGTCCTGGATGCATAAGACAGAAGACTTCTACAAGAAACAAAGAGACATCACTATTCTCACAAACTTGTTGCACCGTTACGAATCACAGGTTCCAAAAGATACGAGCGCCATTTTCTTCACGTCCAATCACGATGAAAATTCATGGAATGGAACAGAATTCGAAAAATATGGTGAAATGGCACGCGCACTCGCAACATTTAGTTTCACCTGGAATGGCATTCCTTTATTATACAGCGGACAGGAACTTCCTAATTTAAAAAGACTAAAATTTTTTGATAAGGATCCTATTGAATGGAATGGAGATTTTGCTATGTCTGATTTTTATCGCAAGCTCCTTGATCTTCGCGAAAATCATCCTGCGCTGGCATCTTCAGATCTTAAAGTCGAAACAACCATTTTAAAAGCCCCAACCGATAATACCATACTCGCATATCTTCGTAAAAAAGGCGAACAACAAGTGCTCGTTATTCTCAATTTATCTCCATATCCCAGCAAGTTCACACTCATTGCACACAACATGAAAGGCGAATACAAAGAACTCTTCAGCGGCTCTAAAAAGAATTGTTCTCCGCATACACAATTCGAATTACCACAATGGGGATACAAGGTTTATTACAAATAACTCACAACAATCGTGGTGTCTGCGGGAACCACCAATCGTTATTTAATAGCATTGTACAATGAGCTTCTGGAGACAGTCGCTCGGCGGTTTTGTCTGGGTAATAGGTACCTGGTACCAGGTACTGCACCTGGCGTCTTTGCGAACCTTAGCGTCTTTGCGTGAGGACTTACGAAATTATCAAGGATAGGTTCCGCATATAAAAAAAGCCCCGCAATTGCGAGGCTTCTGTATATTAACTGAATGAATGAACTTATTGTCCTTCGCGACTGAGATCGTAAGTATATAAACCTTCAGCACCAGGATAAAATCCTTCGAGTCTGATGTACTTACCAGCTTTTTGAATAGCTGCTCCCATTTCTTCTACAGTCTTCACATCAGTACCATTTACACGCAGAATTACAAATCCATCGCGCATCCTGGTTTGATCATCGATCATTCCTTTTTCAAGAATTTTCTTTACAACCACACCACCGGCTTGTCCGTACTCTGTTGCTTTTTTCTTATCGAGTGTTACAAATTCAGCACCTAAATCATCGAGTGGAGTTGCTTTAACAACATCGTAAGTGCCGGCTTTATTTTTTAAAGTAACATTGGTTGTATTTTCTTTTCCATCTCTTACATAAGAAAGAGAAATTTTATCCCCGGGTTTTAATCTCGCGATTTGTTCTACCATTTCATTTCCGGTACTTACTTTGGATCCGTTTACTTTGGTAATATAGTCGCCAGATTTAATTCCAACTGCAGCTGCAGCACCGTCTTTCGCGGCATCTCTTACAAAAACTCCTACGCCATCTTTATAACCCAATTTCTCTTTTTCAGAATCGGGGGCTTCGTCAGGCAGGTAAGAAATTCCCAGATATGCTCTTTGAACGGTTCCGAATTGTACCAGATCGTTCACGATTTTCTTAACAATATTTACGGGGATTGCGTAAGAGTATCCTGCATATGATCCTGTTGGAGATGCAATAGCAGAGTTAATACCAATCAATTCACCAGTTGTGTTTACGAGTGCACCGCCACTATTTCCCTGATTTACTGCAGCGTCTGTTTGAATAAAGGATTCTATGGGTGACTGACTTTTTTGTCTGTTTAATCCCAGAGTTCTTCCTTTTGCGCTAATAATACCGGCAGTAACAGTTGTCTCAAGGTTAAGAGGATAACCAATGGCGAGTACCCACTGACCTACCTGAACATTATCAGAGTTTCCGTAAAGGAGGAAGGGTAATCCTTTAGCATCAATCTTTAAAACTGCCAGGTCACTACTTGGGTCTGTGCCTACTAATCTGGCTGTGTAAGATTTTTTGTTACTGAGGGTAACTTTGATATCATTGGCTTCATCAATAACGTGATTGTTTGTTACAATATACCCGTCTTCACTAATGATTACTCCCGAACCAGATGCACGCTGAGGTACAGAACGCATTTGAGGTCCACCAAAGAAATCATCGAAGAAATCATCCGGAAGTAATCCTTCAAACGGATTTTTCTTTTTGTTGGGTAGATTATTGCTTACCTGCTCTTTTCCTATAACGGTCGTGATGTGAACAACAGCAGGTATGGCAGTTTTGGCTGGTTGCTCAAAGTCAACGGGAGCAGGGCCATTATTGTTATTGTTGCTATCAAACAAACCCGCATAGTTAGCAGGAATCTTAGTGCCGTCCTGAAGCGCAATGGATTTGGGTGCAAAATGGTTGTACGTTACCATCACCCCAAAAGCTGTAACGGCGCTTATCAAAACCGTTAATACCACATGTTTGAGTTTCATTGCTTGTCTGTATTTTCTAAGTGAATAAAAGTTAGAGTTAAAATCTAATTGTTCAAAATATATGCCTCTCTCCGCAATATAGTTTTCTCTGTACAAAATGTCATTTTCGTGATCCCCGGTTTAACAAATGATTAGGAAGACCTTCGTAATTCATGATGCTGTATGAAATTACAACAGATTACCTAAGTATTATGTTAAGGAATGTTATAAAATGGCAAATGGTCCTGGTAGCCTTCGGAAACGCTCCCAGCCTTGAATATTTCAAACACCAATGACCCTTCAAAATTGCATTAGGGAGCAATTTATTTATTCAGGATCCCGTCATTTGCCGACTTCCAATACCAGGTCCCTGGTGCGAAGATCCATTTAGTCCTGAAAGAAATTTCATAGTATCAACTCCATCAGCGTAGTCTCTCAATTCCGGCACCTGGGCCATTCCAAATGGAATATGATTCATTCCAACAATACATTGAACTTCCTGCATATTTAAACCTGTATTAATCTCAGAGGGTTCAGTGTAATATTCAAAATGGAGCTGGCTGATGGGTGAAAAGATGGACGGGCTCTCCACCAGCAAAATCGAGCCATTGGTCATGTAGTAGGTCCGGTTAATGATATGTATGGCCAGGTTATAGTCGTAATTATGTTTGTACTTGTGATTTTCAATTAAAAAATCATACTTCCGAAAAGCATTCAAAAGAGGCAGGAAATCATAGCCTTTTGGCACGAATATTTTACTGACATTTCTGCACCCCAACCCGAAATAGAGATTCACATCATCTGCAAAAAGTTCCAAATCTTTTTCAGATTCCCTGCCATCAAGAATACCCACTGAAGTTCGATTTTTACGGATGAGATGAGGATACTTCTTGAAATAGTATTCAAAATACCGGGCTGAATTATTGGAGCCAGTGGCAATATATGCATCGCATCCCTTAAGGTTTGGAGCGAAATGTACAAACTCATTGACCTTTGCGTCAATAGATGCCATTTTTTCTACCAGTGCCGGAAGTAATACCTCATCTTTCGAGGAGAGTTTAATGGTTTGTTTATGTCCACTCACAAAAGCACATAAAAAATCATGATAACCAACCAGGGGGATATTGCCTGCCATTACAATTCCTATATTTTTCGGATCGCCATTTGAATCACCGGTTTGATATTGATTGGCCCAGGAACTTAATTTTTCATCATTCAAATAGTGGTCTGTGATATTTTGAATTGCATAGTCTATAAACTCGGGAATGAACCATGCGTTTTGTTCCGATGCTCTTTTTTTTACATGAATCCATTCCGGATCAGAGCCCCTCATGTATTTGCCTGTTTCTATAAGTATTTGGATTCGATGTTGTAAATTCATAATCGAATTTTAAGCCGGATGTATTTATATTTGATGCAAATCTAAACCTAAAACTAACCCGTATAAAACCTAAATCAGTATGGCAATAAAGATTACAGAAGAATGTATCAATTGTGGAGCCTGCGAACCGGAATGCCCTAATAACGCGATCTATGAAGGCGGAGTGGAATGGGCTATTTCAGATGGTACCACTATTAAAGGCACTTATACCCTTATGGATGGCAGCACCGTTGATGCCGATCAAAGGAATCCCCCAATAAGCGTTGACATTTATTATATCGTTCCGAATAAATGCACGGAATGCCAGGGCTTTCATGAAGAGCCACAATGCGCTGCTGTTTGTCCGGTTGATTGTTGTGTGCCCGATGAAATGTACAGAGAAACAGTAGATGAGTTGATGGCGAAGAAAGAAAAGCTTCATGTGTAAAACTTTCTACTCCTGAATTTCAGTTACCGGAAAATTTTCGTACCTTATATGGACTAAAATTTGTAACCCGAGCCGTTCAGGATATAGTTAAAATATTTCAATTTTCTATTTTGTGTCGCTTTTTGCGCCAAGTACAGGCGGGTGATATTTCCCGCTACGGGGTGAAGGCATCAAGGAAGTCCTTCACCTCTTTCTATTAATATATTTCGTATGAGATATCCCGTCTTCCTTCTCCTTGTTTTTGCGTTCCTGTTCCCTGCCTGCAAAATGGAATTTCGCAAGCCCACCGAACGAATGAATGCGCTAAATCAAATTCAACAAACCGACGTGGATTTTTCAAATCGCTCCCGCGAAATAGGAATGAAAAAAGCATTTTTGGAATACATGGAAGATGATGGAATTTTACTACGCAAAAACAGACTTCCAATTGTTGGTGCCGATGCCGTTGATTTTATCAGCTCGATTGATGATTCTTCATTTGTGCTCACCTGGGATCCAGGCGGCGCCGATATTTCCGAGTCCTCGGACCTTGGATTTACTTACGGAGTTTATACTTTGAAAACAAAAGACACAACTTTTAATGGAACATATGTCACTATCTGGCGCAGGCAGCAAAGTGGCAAATGGAAATTTGTTCTCGACTCAGGTAATGAAGGCATAGGCGAAGATAAACGCACTGAAGAGAACAAATAATCCATCCTTTTCCTAACAATTATTTAAATCTCCGCCTTTATCATTTTTCAAATCATAAAATGAGGGCAAAAATCGTTTCTTTGCAAGCAAATTATAATTCCTGATGAAACCCAATATCGCTTTCCTCACTGGTGGGTACTCTGGCGAATCTGTGATCAGCTATAAATCTGCAGTCACAATTGAAAATAATCTGGACAAGGATAAATACAATGTTTATAAGATTGATATTACTCCCAATGGCTGGTTTTATGAAAGCTCAAAAGGAGAGAAGTCCAATGTGGATCGCAACGATTTTACAGTTTCTGAGGATGGGAAGAAAATTCGTTTTGATGCTGTATTAATTGGGATCCATGGCACTCCTGGAGAAGACGGAAAATTACAGGGCTATCTCGACCTTATGAATCTTCCTTACACTTCCTGCGATGCAGCCGTTTCTGCGCTCACATTTAATAAAAGATACACTGTTGCCGTAGCGGCTTTTGCAGGAATCAATGTGGCGCATTCCATGCATCTTTTCAGGGATAATGCACCTGGCTCCAAAGACATTCTTGCACAACTTAAACTCCCTGTATTCGTTAAACCGAATAACGGCGGTTCCAGCATTGGAATGAGTAAAGTGACTTCTCCGGATCAACTAGAACCCGCAATATTGAAGGCATTTAAGGAAGATGATCAGGTTCTCGTTGAAGAGTTTATTTCCGGAAGAGAGTTCACTATAGGTGTATTCAAATCAAAAAATAATATCATCACTCTACCTATAACCGAAGTAATCAGTAAAAAAGAATTTTTTGATTTTGAAGCGAAATATACTGCGGGAATGTCGGAAGAAATTACACCCGCCAAAGTTGAAGAGTTAGTTGCGGAACAGGTAAGGAGTACAGCAAAGAAAGTTTATGAAACTTTTAATTGCAGAGGTATTGTGAGGATGGATTTTATTTACAATAGCGAAAAAAGGGCACCATATCTGCTGGAAATAAATACAGTACCCGGACAAAGTGAAGCAAGCATTGTACCTCAGCAGGTGAGAGCCATGGGCTGGAACCTTAAAGAATTTTACAGTGCCCTTATTGACACGGCATTGAATAAATAATTTTTCAGAGAGTTGAAGTTGATGATCAGAAAACCGGATTACCGAATTCTATAGCACATGTTCAAATTCATTACGCACCGCCCAATATGGGTTAGTTTACTGGCCGCCCTGATTTTGATACTTCTTGCGGTGTTTTTATTTTTTCAAAGTCTTGATTATTTTACCCATCACGGTGCATCATTGAGAATTCCTGATGTTAAAGGAAAAAACATCGCCGATGCAACAAAACTCCTCGAACAGCAGGGTTTTGATGTAATAGTTCAGGACAGCGTTTATTACGATACCATTCCCAAATTGACCGTAGTAAAACAATTTCCTGATCCGGACGCGAGTGTAAAAGTGAACAGAACAGTATATCTCACTGTAAACAGAGCTATCGCGCCCATCATAGAAATGCCTAACCTCGTTGGAATGAGTTTTAGAAATGCAGAAATTGAATTGAGAGCAAGAGGATTAAAATTGGGCGATACTTCTTATAAGCCCGACATTGCAAAAAATGCGGTGCTCGATCAAATCTTCAATGGTTCTGCAATAAAATCCGGGACTAAAATTGAAATGGGCAGCACGATTGATCTGGTCCTTGGGGCCGGAGTTGGAAATGAAGAAATGGCTGTTCCTGATTTATTCGGTCTTACATACGAAGAAGCACGCGCTTTGCTCGATGCCAATGGAATTATGCTTGGAAGCGTGGTGCCCGATCACGATGTGAAGGATACGGCAAGTTCATTTGTATACGCCCAAAGGCCTGAAAGACTTTCCCCTGATAAAAAGTTAAACAGGATCCGCCCGGGTCAAATGATTGACATATTTTTGGGGCTCACAAAACCCGAGAGAAAAATAGATAGCAGTGCCGTAAAACCTTCTACAGGCGCTCCCGCTAATGAATATTAATTTCGTATACTTAATTGACCAAATATCAAAACATGCAGATTATTACAGCTGAAGAATTGAAATCCAGGATCGATGCAGGTGAAAAATTAAACCTCATCGACGTGAGAGAACCTTATGAAAATGCCGAATTCAATATTGGCGGAACACTTTACCCACTCGGGAAAATACAAAGCATGCAGGTAGATGATCTTGAAGAACTTAAAAACGATGAAATCATTTGCTATTGCAGAAGCGGTAACCGAAGCGGCCAGGCCTGTCTCATCCTCGACACTCTCGGATTCACCAATACCAAAAACCTCGCTGGGGGAATGGTAAATTGGATGGAAAAGTATAGTTAGTAGTTTGTAGTTTATTGTTTGTGGCAAACCCTTTGCGATAATTGCGTCCCTTGGCGTCTTTGCGAGAAAATCTTTTTTTAACCGCGAAGACACAAAGACCACGAAGAAGTACAGAGTAGATTGTGGAAAAGCTGATTTGTCTGAGTACTAGGTACTTGGTACTAGGTACTGCATCTAGCGCCTTTGCGATCTTTGCATTCCTTTGCGCCTTTGCGCAACTTTGCGTCTTTGCGAGAAATCTATCGAATTTTTATTAAGGGTCGATCAGCAAATTGTTGGAAACGATTCTCCAATTCTTCTTTAGTCGCAACACCACTATGTACAAAATATCTATAACGGCTACGGTAAACCGCTTTAGGTGCAATATAAAATGCTCCATCCACTACAGGAGCATATGCCCAGTATGGTAAATTTGGATGTACACGTATGGATTGCGGATATCTGAAATTTCCGGGATCGCAAAACACTGAAGCACCTTCAATTTTTCCTTCAATATTTCCCCAGGCGTCGACCCAACTGGCATGCGTGTGATTTGCCAGCGTATCTAAAATATTTTCACTCGTGAGAATATGCCAGGATTTTTCAAAATGCATTTTGTCATCAGGGTTCCATGACCTGCTTCCACGAAAGGCGAGTCCGCCATAATGGTATTGATTCAAAAACAAAGTATCCGCGGTCGTATTCGTCTGCGCCGATTCAAAATCAAATAAAAAATAGTCTGCAAAAGGATAGACTGTGATTTTCCAGATTTCATTCAGCACTTCTCCATATTTCAAACTCTTATGTCGCAATCTCAATTCTAATTGAGCAGCTACAGGTCCCTGTTGAATTTTTTCAACTGAAATATGTTCAACTGTTCCCTTCTGCAACTGTTGGTTCCAGAAATCAAGCGCTTCCCCTTTGAATGTTGTATTCACCCATGTCATGAAAATGGCATGCTGATGTACATGTCCCAATGGAAAATCATCGGTCAAAATTTTGCCATCCGGACTATACAAAGGATGTATGAAGCCACTTCTTTTATAATAAAGCGGACTATCAGGAGGAGGCATGACTTCTTTAGTGTGATAAAAAAATACGGGCTTTCCTTTTACAGTGACTAATAATCCCTCATCATTTGACTTGATAGTGACGGGAGTGGAACCAGGCTTAATTTCTTTAGATGCAATTAGTGAATATGTGGCAGTTGCGCCCCTTGTAATTTTCTCCTTCGCAATAAAAACCAGTGTAAAACTATCCAATGCCTGAGCAGGAATTTTGAATTTTGTTTTTTCATTGACTAACTGGTATTGCTTACCGGTAGAAATCGGATTTTTCAATTCAACTCTAACCGGCACCATATACAAATCATGATCACCTGCAGTAATTTCAATACTCTTCGGCATCTGCCCGAATGCAAATGCTGACATTAAAATTAAAACCAGGAGAGCTTTTAAATTCTTTTCCATATGGACTTTGTCTTAGTACTTAGTACTAAGTTTTAAGTACTAAGACAGAGAGTTATAGTTTTACGTTAAGAGCCAGCATAAAATTCGTACCGGCCATCGGGTAATAAAAATTCTCCGTCACCGTCTCCCCTCCATAAATATAGCTGTAAGTATATCCATTCGGCTCATATTTTTTGTTGAAGATGTTATTTACCTGTCCAATTACATTGATTGTTTTGAATATAAAATTGTTGACCGTATAAATTGCCCGGAAATCTTCTACGAAATAGGCATTCAGAGTTCTCGAATCCTGACTTGTATTATCCAGGAATTGTTTGCTTACGTACTTGCTAAGAAAACTCAGTTCCCAGTTCTTGTTTGGCACAAAACTTATGTTGGCGCTTCCAATCAAATTGGGCGACAGGGCTATATCTGATTTTGCGTATTGATTTTGTTTTTGTCCTCCCTGATCATAATCATCGAGATACTCTGTAAAATCCTTTACTTTATTTTGGCTGACAGTAAAATTGCCAGAGGCTATAAACCAGGGTGCTGGTCTCCATTTAGCGACCAACTCAACTCCGCTACGATAGCTGACGGGAATATTGGTTCTGGTGTATGATCCTACGTCGTTGACTTTTCCGGTTAGCACAAGTTGGTTGTGATAATGCATGTAGTAAAAAGTTGCTCCCCAGGAAAAAACATAGTTTCTCTTTTCAATTCCCAGTTCAAAATCATTGAGCGTTTCATATTTGGGTTGTTGATTGAGACCCGCTTCAAAGTCATCACGGTTAGGTTCTTTGTTCGAGATGGCATAACTGGCAAATGCGCGCCATTCCCGGTTGGAATAGGTGAAACCAATTTTAGGATTGAAAAAATTGTAGAGATTATGGATGATGAGTGAGGGGTTTTCCTGAAAACCATCGAGATTATATTTCACTCTTCTGTATTGCAGATCTGCAAATCCGTCCCAGTGGTCACTGAGTTTTCTCTGAATCTTTCCGTAAATATTAAAATCGGTTTTCAAAGCATTGACCCGATACCATTCATAGTTATTGGGTGCACCACCTGACTCAGTCCAAATAATATCGCCATAATGTGCGCCATCATACCGGTTCCATCCTCCACCAACGATCCATTGTGTGCGATCATTTTTAAATTGCAGCGATGTTATGTTTCCATAAAAATAATTGTCCAGCCACAATTGTCTGATTAAATCTGTTTGGGTTATCGTATCTGTGCCATAGACTGGATTATCCAGACCGTAATCCGCATAATATTGTTGTGGTTTGAATTCTTCATAATAACCTTTTCCCCTGATAAGGAAAAATGCTGTATTAAAGCTGAGGTGGTCGTTGAAAGAATGATTGTAAAATAATTGAGCATGATCCTGCTGGTAATTATCCGTTTGATTTTGATAAGTAAAATAATTGTAAGTGCGATTATTGCTTTGGAAAAGATTGAGGGAGTCTGCCGTCGTGAAATAAAGTGATCCGATATTTCTTTCGTAGTGAGCTTCCAGTTCAGATTGATCTCCTTTCAATTTTGCTTCGGGAATACCGTTCCATGCCTGGTATGTTTTTTCTTTTCCTGAAAAAATATTCAATCTAAGAGAATTGTTTTTATCGTAATAAGCGCCTGATAAATAAAATGATTTCAAATCACTTGAGGCGCGATCGATATATCCATCGCTTTTGATTTGCGACAACCTTGCATCAATTGTAAAATGATCTGCAATTAATCCTGATCCCACTTTAATGGTATTTTTCCAGGTGTTGAAGGAACCATAGCTATTGTTTAATTCACCATAGGCCGTTGGATTAAACTCATTAGTGCTCATATTGATGGTGGCACCAAAAGCACCTGCACCATTTGCACTGGTACCTACACCTCTTTGAATCTGCATGCTACTAACCGATGAGGAAAAATCAGGTAGATCTACAAAATAGGTGCCCTGGGATTCGGCATCGTTATATGGGATTCCATTGAGGGTAACATTGATCCTTGTTGCATCGGTTCCCCGAATTCTAAGGGCAGTGTATCCCACACCGTTACCAGCATCTGAATTTATTACGGTTGACGGTGTTTGATTTAAAAGAAAGGGCAGGTCCTGTCCCAAATTTGCTTTTTCGATTTCGGGCTTTTGAATATTAGTTTTGGCAAATGGAGATTTATCTTCGGCCCTTACTGTCCTGATTTCGATGGGCTGCAACATCAGGTTAATTTTTTCCAATTCAATGATGATGCTGGAATTGGAGGTAGAAACTTCTTTTTCCAAAGACTTGTATCCAATAGAACTTACTTTAATGTTATAGGTCCCGGACCTGATCCCATGGAATTCGAAATTGCCATTTTCATCTGAAACTGTAGCCGGGCCATTTTGAATAGTGATTGTGGCATTAGAGACGGGAGATGCAACATGTTCTTCCCGGATTTGTCCTTTCAATACTGTTTGAGCTCTTAAAACTGTGGAGGTTAAAAGAAAGGAAATTGCAAAAATCCATTTTTTAGTCATTTCTGTTTTTGTTGTCGGCCGACCTGTTATTTAAAACTCACTGGTCTGGCCGGGTTTACAAAAACAGGAAAGGAGAGAGGTGAGGGCTCATCCTTCCCTGCGCAGGCATTATCCTGATCAGGTTCTACGGGTATTTCTCAGCCTCTTCCTATTAATAAGGATTCAGCACCCCGAGGAACATTGTGCCTTTATGTAATTGGCACAACTAATTAGAATGCAAAATTATAGGAGATAGAAAATAAATCCTAAAAATTGTAACTTTTATATCACTCTATCGTATAACTCAAAAACTGGCGATTATGAAAAAACTGTTGGCCTTCATGCTATTTTCGGCCTCTTTGGCTGGATTTTCCCAGGATTCTAAGGTTGTAAATGAAAAAAATGCACAGGAAAGAAAGGTTTCGGGTTTTCATGCAGTGCATGTATCCCACGGAATTGACCTCGTTTTAACCCCTGGCACTAGCGAAAAAGTTGTAATAAGTGCTTCTGACCCAGAACTTACAAATAAAATCCTCACTGAAGTAAAGGACGGCGTCCTTAAGATCTACATCGAAAATCAAAATTGGAACTGGCATTGGGGTAAAAACACCAGAATGGTTGCGTATGTATCTTATAAGCAAATCGATGATCTTGACGCATCAGGTGGTTCCGACATCAAAGTTGAAGGAACAATTTCCGGCGAAAGATTGTCCCTGGATATTTCCGGCGGCGGAGATTTTAACGGCAAAGTGAACGTCAAAAAACTCAATGTTGATGTAAGTGGAGGTGGTGATCTGACTATTTCCGGGAATGCCACGGATGTAGACATAGATGTAAGCGGAGGGGGGGAATTCAAGGGATCGGGACTTGTAACTGATAATTGCAGCATTGATGCCAGTGGTGGAAGTGATATTTCCATTACCTGCAATAAATCTCTATCAGTTGAAAGCAGTGGTGGAAGTGATGTATATTATAAAGGAACAGCTGTTATTAAGAAATCTAATACAAGTGGTGGCGGCAGTGTGACCAGGAGAGATTAATTAGCTAAAGAATATATAATATTTTCAACATAAGGATCAGTTATGAAAAAATGGAGTTTGTTAGTAGTCGGACTATTTTTATCAGTATTGCTATCTGCACAAAATGAAACGATAGTATCGGACAAGGAAGCAGAAATAAGGGACCTGAAAGATTTTCACGGAGTGAAAATTGCAGGAAGTATAGATCTCTTTATTTCTCAGGGACCAAAAGAAGTTGTTGCCGTTAGTGCAAGCAGCCAGGAAGTAAAGGATGACATCATCACCGAAGTAAAGGATGGAATTTTAAATGTTCATCCAAAGAAAGGAAGCAATTGGTGGAAAATGGGATGGAACACGATTGGAAAAAGGATCCGCGTATATGTGGCCGCAAGAAATATCGACTACATTAATTCTGCTGGTTCAGGTAACATTATTATTAGTGGGGAAATAAAAGCAGACAAACTGGAATTTATTGTTGCTGGTTCAGGAAATATTGAAGGTGCGATAAATACGGAGACGTTATCAGTCGATCAGAGCGGTTCATCTAATGTTAGGTTGAGGGGAAATTCTAAATCTTCCAATTTCAATATGAGTGGCTCGGGGAATCTTTATTCTTATGACCTTGTAACAGAAAATACAGATATCGATATCAGTGGTTCCGGGAATGTTGAAATTACCTCTAATAAAGAAGTAAATGCTAAAATTAGTGGCTCGGGAAATATCCGAATTAAAGGGAATGCAGATTTAAGAACTGTTTCCACTTCAGGATCCGGGCATGTGAGAAGAGTGTAAACCCAATTCAATTGAGATTATAATTTAATTGTATGAAAAAGTTTCTTCTCGCGATGATTGTTATTTGTATCGCGGGCATTGTAAAAGCTCAGGACAAAGTTGTTGTGGATGATAAGAATGCGCAGGTGAGAACTATTTCCGGAAGTTTCAATGCCATCTCAGTTTCTTCTTCCATCGATTTGTATTTGTCGCAGGGCAATTCAGAAACTGTGGTTGTAAGTGCGGCAGAAGATAAATATCGGGACCGTATCATTACGGAAATAAAAGACGGAACGCTTAGAATTTATTATGATGACAGGAATTTTCACTGGATGTCGACCAACAGAAAATTGAAAGCGTATGTATCATTTAAAGAAATTGAAAAGCTTTCGGCTTCAGGGTCTTCAGATGTTTATGTAAATGGCGTGATTCGTGGTGAAAAGCTCGATTTACATCTGTCAGGGTCCAGTGATTTTAAAGGAGCGGTTCAGGTTGTAAATCTTTCTGTCGATCAAAGTGGAAGTTCAGATTCAAGGATCACAGGTTCTGCTAAATCTGCAAGTATTGAAGTGAGCGGTGCCAGTGACGTAAAGGGTTATGACCTGCAGGTTGATTACCTTGATTGTCATGCCAGCGGTTCCTCGGATGTTCAGATCACAGTTAACAAAGAAATGAATGCCACTGCAAGCGGCGCCAGTGATATTTATTACAGGGGCGAAGGATTGATTCGTTCCATCAAAAGCAGTGGATCAAGTAGCATTTCGCGGAGAAGTTAAACGCTATTAATTTATTTTAAATAAAAATCACCTCACTGGGGTGATTTTTTTTGTGCTTTATTTCCCGAATGCCCAGATTAAAAATTCAGGAAATGCAGCGCTCCAATAAGGTATTTCATGTTTTGCTCCGGAGACTTCTTTATATATTATGCTATTGGCGTTCGGAATATTTTTGGCCTCCAAAGCCTGGATTAAATCCTTTGTGTCATCCACAACATCTATGATCCCGTCTTTGTCGCGATCTGAATTTTCTTCAGCAGTGCCCGCATAAAACCAGAATTGGAGGTCAGGCTTTTTGCGTGATGCCCTTAGTTTTGAAAAAACGATTCTGTTTTTTTCATCAGAATAACTGCTATCATCCGCTGATTTATCTCTCCACCAAAATGATCCTGAAAAAACTCCCACTTTGTCAATTTTCTCAGGATGGTTCCATGCAATATCAAACGCAGACAACCCGCCCAAACTCCATCCCGCAATAGCAACAGAATTAAATTTTCTTACTGTGGCTCTTTTTTTCACAAATGGATAAAGTTCATCATCAACAAATCTGTCGTACAATACAGCCTTACTTCCGCGACCTGCATAATCTGGTTTGTCTGCCACACCATATTCCTGCATACGATCGCCTGCATGAATGCCAACAATTACCAATGGACGAATGCGCCCTTTATTATAAAGACTGTCAGTTATTTCTTTAATTCTCATCGCATCCAAATCCTGACCGTCATTCAGGAGAAGGAGGTTCAATTCGCTTTTGTCGGAAGGCACAGGAGTATGAATGATTGTAAGCTGCACTTTTCTTTGCAGGTGCCTGGAATAAATTTCGTCCTGCTGTTGTTTAACGCCCTTGCAGGAAAAACAAATGCAAATTGCGAGAATAATGGTGGATAGTTTCATGTTTCAAATGTAAACATTGCCTCATCATTTCGAGTCGTCTCCGACGAAGTCCGAGCAGTACGAGAAATCTAACTCCTTTCGAGCATTCCATGAGTGAAATGACTTCGCGCGAGTGTTTATTTTCCTTCTTTCACGCCGTCAATTTACTTTCTTTTTCCGTTCTCTCATTGCTATGTTTGGCAAAATGTAGCCCTATGAAAAAACAACTTTATTTCTACATCACCACCAATACCAACATGACAGTATTGTATTGCGGGGTCACAAACAGTTTATGGCACAGACTAATTGAGCATTACCTGGGCAATCAAAAAACGTTTGCAGGAAGATTTCGTTGCTATAATTTGAATTACTATGAAGAGTTTGATATTCCAATGGATGCAATTGATAGAGAGAAAGAAGTGAAAAAATGGAGTCGTAAAAAGAAAGAACTGCTTATTGCCACAATGAATCCAGATTGGCATTTCTTGAATCTTGAATTTTTTGATTATTGGCCGCCTCCAAAAGAAGATTTGCATTCAAGGGGTGAATAGTCGGGATGAGGGAATAGTGCAATCGTAAGTCATTTCGAATCCTCTCCGACGAAGTCGGAGCAGTACGAGAAATCTAACTCTTTTCGAGTATTCCAAGAGAGTCAGATTTCTCACTGCGGCGGCGGCATCATTCAATCGTGATCAATTCATTCCGCCTTGTTCGAAATGACGTCGCCGGGTCGTCATTTCGAGTCCTCTCCGACGAAGTCGGAGCAGTACGAGAAATCTTACTCCTTTCGAACATTCCAAGAGAGTCAGATTTCTCACTGCGGCGGCGGCATCATTCAATCGTGATCAA
>PSRI01000051.1 GCA_003175935.1 Bacteroidota bacterium | reverse complement strand
ACCCTTTTCACTTATTTATTCAAATCTATTGGTATCTTAACTTTATCTCAAAGAACTATTTTGTAAACATAGGAAGCGCATGCGTCTTTGCGAAAGTTTGCGCCTTTGCGAGCAAAATTTTATAGGCCAAGCGCAGAGTTCACAGGGTAATACAATTATTTCTATCTAAGTACTCTATACTAAGTACTAAGTACTTTATACATGTTATTTTTGCAAAGCTTTAAAAGATAAATAATGGATACCAGCACCATGCTCATAACTGCAGGAGTTATTTTCGTAGCAATCTTTGGCAGTTATATATTTTTTTACCAGAAAGAGAAAAGAGAACTCAAGAAAGAATCACAGGCAAGTAACTCAAAAGCAAACGGGAATTTGCAATTGCAGGCTTATGAACGACTGGTTATCCTGGCCGAGAGAATTTCATTAAGAAGCCTGGTTGCCCGCATACCATCCAATGGAATTTCGGCTCGCGAATTCCAGGCCGTACTCACAGATCATATCAAACACGAATACGATTATAATCTCTCCCAACAGTTATATGTATCTCCCCAGGCATGGCAGGCAGTAACCAATTTGAAGGAGCAGAATATTTTTATCCTTCACCAGTTGACTCAGTCTTTACCTGCAGAGGCTACGGGTTTTGACCTTAGCAAGGCAATACTTGAACTGCTGGATGCCGATCCTAAAACTTCACTACATAATATTGTTCTTGAAGCGCTCAGGTTTGAGGCCAGGAAATTGATGTAATCCGAAGAAACCTCCTATCTTTTCGGTAGAATCAATGCATCATAATTTTTATGTCAGATAAAAAAGTGCAAACGGACAGTGGAATAGAAATCCGCAAAGTTTATACTTCCAAAGATCCAGGGTATCTGCCGGTATCAGAAATGCCTGGAGAGTTTCCCTTTACAAGGGGTGTGCAAAGCGATATGTATCGGGGTAAACTCTGGACGATGAGGCAATATGCAGGCTTTAGCACGGCTGAAGAAAGTAATAAAAGGTATCACTACCTGCTTTCCCAGGGTGTAATGGGACTCAGTGTGGCTTTTGATCTTCCCACGCAAATTGGTTACGACAGCGATCATCCACTTTCAGAAGGTGAAGTGGGAAAGGTTGGTGTTGCCATCGATAGCATTGAGGATATGGAAAGTCTGTTTAAAGGAATTGAACTGGAGAAGATATCCACGTCGATGACCATTAATGCAACCGGATTCATTTTACTTGCTTTTTATGTTGCACTTGCGCGACGACAGGGCGCCGATCTTAAAAAAATTAACGGTACGATTCAAAATGATATTCTCAAAGAATATGCAGCAAGAGGAACCTACATTTTTCCACCCAAACCATCGATGCGCATAATTACTGATATTTTTGAATGGTGCTCGAAAGAGGTACCGAAATGGAATACGATTTCAATTAGTGGCTATCATATTAGGGAAGCAGGGAGCACAGCAGTTCAGGAAGTAGCGTTTACTTTAAGTAATGGCAAAGCCTATGTAAAAGCTGCTTTGGAAAGAGGTCTCGATATTGATGTATTTGGTAAGAGGCTTTCATTCTTTTTCAATGCGCATAATAATTTATTCGAAGAGGTCGCAAAATTCAGGGCGGCAAGAAAAATGTGGGCCAAAATCATGGTAGATCTTGGAGCAAAAGATCCAAAAGCTATGATGCTTCGTTTTCACACGCAAACCGGCGGGAGCACACTTACGGCTCAACAACCTTTGAATAATATCAGCCGGGTAACCATTCAGGCATTGGCAGCTGTGTTAGGTGGGACTCAATCACTCCATACTAACGGCTATGATGAAGCGCTAAATCTTCCTACAGAAGAAGCTGCGGCCATAGCGCTGAGAACACAACAGATCATCGCCTTTGAAAGTGGTGCACCGGATACTGCGGACCCGCTGGCTGGTTCTTTTTATGTGGAATCACTCACCCGGGAGATTGAGGAAAGAGCCACGAAAGAGATTGAAAAAATTGATTTATTGGGTGGAAGTGTAAGTGCCATTGAACAGGGGTACATTCAAAATGAGATTTCAAGAAGTGCTTATGAATTTCAAAGAGAAGTTGAAAGCGGTGAAAAAATAATCGTGGGTGTAAATAAATTTCAAACAAAGGAAGCTGATAATATTTCCCATTTCAAAATTGACGAAAGCATCCGCCAAACCCAAATTGAGAAATTGAAATTGCTCAAATCAAAGCGTGATAGTGCTGCAGCAAACAAGTGCCTGGCTCAATTACAAAAGGCAGCAACCGATGGCAGCAATCTCATGCCCTTTGTAATTGATGCAGTTGACCACTATTGTACGCTCGGTGAAATAGCTGATACTTTGCGAAAAGTTTTTGGGGAATACAAATGATCAATTAGCGGATGAATTTCGCGCACGATGAACCCGAACCGTAATCCAGTTTCATAAAATAAACTCCCGGGAGGCTCCAGCCTTCCATTTCTACTCGCTGTGAGCCTTTTTCAAGCAGAATCGTTTTTTGCCGAACCATTTTACCATCGATGGAAATTATGGAGAGCCTTGCTGAAGTCCTTTTACCCGCATTAACCTGGACAGTAATTTTTGATCCGGAGAAAATGAAATGACCAATATCAAAATTTTCTCCGACCAAATTTTTAATCGAAATTATTTGTGAGTAAATCCAGTGACCCTGGTTTACGGCAAGCCGGTAATAAATATTGGCAGCATTGGGTAAATGACGATCTGTATAAGAAATCTGTTGATCGCCCATTGAAGTGTACAATGAATCTATCGTGGTAAAATGAATTAAGTCGACGGACCTTTGCACATAAACATTGAAAGCATTAGGAGCATTGTAAACGGCTCCCCTGATTTGAACTGCATCCCCTCCAAGCAAATTTCCACTAAGTTCATCCATTGACATCGGTAATACGTACAATCCTTTAACCGCAATATTGTCAAAAACAAACCTGTTTAATCCACCTGAAGTTGTTGCCGAATTATATCCATATAGCCTAAACGTGATAGCCGAAGTGAGCATATTAAATGGCGCACCCAGGGTAACCGTGACCGTTGGTGTTGTGCTTTGAGTAAGAACTGCCGTTGTAATATTGGAAGCATATCCATCAATACTGGATCTTAGCGCCCAATTTTGCGGACCGGAACCTGGAGGAGTACCAGTTGTACTCCTTCTGATATTGAAATCGATGCTGGAAAGATTCAGACCATACCCGGAATTTGGTGTAAGAGTGAATTGCAAATAAGCATTAGGGTCAATGCCTCCCGTAGGCCAACCATCTTCCCCAAAAAAGACTGTACCACCATTGTAAGCCGACGAAACAATGGCACTGCCAAGTGATGCTGAGCTGACGGTATTATTTGCACCGGGAGTACCCGTGAGTACATTATTAAAAGTCCAATTCCCTACCACAACCTGGCTTTTGCCCGATAGAGCAAATAGCAAAGCCACCTGGAAGAATCCTAAAATTCTCCAAAAATTACCTGGGGAAAACTGATTCATTATTTATGGGTTAGGGGTCTAAAGCCTCCATGGGGGTAGGATCAGAGGAAAAACTTATAGATCAATAAACGCAAACATGTATTAATTATGATTCCGGGCCACCCTTTTTTATACACTTTTGTTCCTTTAATTTCATGCCATGCCGACTGCAACACTGGTAACAAACCATGACGAATTAGAAGAGATTCTTGCACTTCAGGTTCTAAACCTGAAGCAAAATATTGATGGGGATGAGATGAAATCCCAGGGATTCGTTACAATTTCCCATACTATCGATGTGCTTGAGAAAATGAACAGCATTGCTCCAAGTGTTTTGGTAAAGGAAGGCAATCAAATAGCGGGTTATGCTCTTACGATGATGAAAGAATGCAGAATACTTGTACCTGGTTTGGATCCCATGTTCGAATCATTTGACGCATTAGAATGGAAGGGGAAAAAGCTAAAAGAATATCGTTTTTATGTGATGGGCCAAATCTGCATTGCCAAAGAATTCAGAGGACAGGGAATATTCGAGCAATTGTATTTGCACCACAAAAAAATATTTTCTCCTGTTTACGATTTTATCATTACTGAAGTTGCTACAAGGAATACGCGTTCGTTACGTGCACACGAAAAGGTGGGATTTAAAACCATTCATACTTATACTGATGAACTGGATACGTGGGCTGTTGTGATATGGGATTGGAAATAATCTACTGAAGACATTCAATATTATATCCTTTATTTTTTAAATTTCATTTAGAATCAACCAATATGAAAAAACCCATTCTGGGAATTATCTTTTTTTTAGTAATTCAACTTAACGTACAGGCGCAAAGTGGACTTGATAGTCTGCTCAGAGAATTGAATTCAGCCACCAGGGACACTGCGAAAATTGATTTAATGATCAAAATCGCCAGGAAATACGTTGAATCAAAGCCAGACCTTACATTCAAATATTGCACCGATGCATTGACCCTGTCGCGGAAAATAAATTACGAGCGAGGTGAAGCGTTAGCCCTAAGTTTTATAGGAGTTGCTTTTATAGGATTTGGTGATTTTCCCAAAGCACTTGAGAATATACTAGAGGCTTTAAAGAAGAGTGAGGCAATAAATGACAAGCATTCAATGGGTGTTTGTTACATGGGGTTAGGTGCTGTTTATGGAGAGCAGGGCGATTATCAGCGTGCATTGGAATATTGCCTTAAATCGAACAAAATATATCAGGATCTGAATAATGTCTCGAGTTACACCGCCACTCTTGTTAATACAGGCAATGCATATCTTAATTTAAATAGAATGGATTCTGCGCGATTTTACTTAAATAAAGCGGTAGAATTGTCAAGAAGCATTGATGACAAAGCCAATGAGGCTGGAGCTTATCTAAACCTGGGATATATTCATTTCAAATTGAATCAATTTGATCTGGCTACTGCTTTTTATCGTCAGGGCATACCCACGTTTATTTCCGATAATAATTATTTATTCCTGTACAATTCTTATTATTTTTTAGCGCAGATCTATGACTCTACGCATCACTATGATTCTGCATTTCGCTATAGTCGGCTTGCACTGATTTTTTCCCAAAAAATGGGATCCGCGACGAATGAAGCTGAAATTGCCAATCAACTCTCAGGTATATTTAAGAAGAAAGGTGAATTAGATAGTGCACTCTTCTACATGAGTATGGCGATGAATGCGAAGGACAGTATGACCAGCCAGGAGAAAATAAAGAAATTACAGGCGCTTACTTTTAGTGAACAATTGCGACAAATGCAAATCGCAGAACAGGTCGCGAAAGATGCTGAATCAAGAAAAAGGAATTTACAACTCGCTGCAATTGCCATATTCATTCCCTTGTTTTTTCTTTTTGTTCTGATACTGTCGAAACGAAAAGTAAAAACGCGTACCGTTGAATTTTTTGCAGTGCTTTCGCTTTTGTTTTTGTTTGAATTCATTGTATTATTCGCCCATCCATTTATTGGGAAATGGACCCATGAATCTCCAATATGGATGTTGCTAATTCTTGTAATCATTGCTTCATTGCTTGTTCCATTACACCATAGATCCGAACAATGGATTAAAAACAAACTTACTCACAAACCGAAGCCTGTTGTACCAGTTGAAAATATGGAAGAACCTGCCCAGGCATAAGAATGAAATTTTGAAAACAACTGCTCCAATTTTATTATATTCATTCAACAAACTAACTGCATGAACAAATTCGCATTCGTCATAATGTCTTTAATTGGACTAACAAATTCTACAATAGGCCAGGTTAATTCCGCCTTAATCAGTCAAAAAGCAAAAGAACTTCTTCCCAAAGTCATAGAATGGAGAAGATATTTTCACGAACATCCCGAACTTTCTAACAGGGAAGAAAACACCGGCAGGTATATAGCGGATTATTTGAAGTCATTGGGAATGTCGGTACAGGTGGGAGTCGCTAAAACTGGTGTGGTTGGTGTTTTGAAAGGTGGAAAACCAGGGCCCGTGATTGCATTGCGTGCCGACATGGACGCATTACCAATAAAGGAAAGAGTGGATGTACCATTTGCTTCAAAGGTTACTGCAGAATATATGGGACAAACTGTTCCGGTTATGCATGCCTGTGGGCATGATAGTCATATGGCTATGTTGATGGGAACAGCAACCGTATTAAATGCCATGAAAAAGGATATTGCTGGCACAGTAAAATTCATTTTTCAACCTGCTGAAGAAGGCCCTCCCGGAGAAGAAGAAGGAGGAGCACCTTTGATGATTAAAGAAGGAGTAATGAATAATCCCAAAGTGGATGCCATATTCGGACTGCATATTGAATCCAATATCGAAATCGGTAAAATAGAATACAGGCCGGGAGCATTTATGGCTTCATCAGATTGGTTCACCATAACTGTAAAGGGTAAAGGTGCGCATGGATCAGCTCCATGGTTGGGCGTTGATCCAATTGCAGTGAGCGCAGAAATTATCCAGGGATTGCAGCAAATCGTGAGCAGACAATCGGAACTCACCAAAGCACCAGCTGTAATTACTGTTGGCAAAATACAAAGTGGAGTAAGAAGTAATATTATTCCTGAAGAATGCGTGATGTTGGGGACTATTCGAACGCTGGATAGTGGAATGCAAAAAGATATAAAGGAAAGAATAAGATTAACTGCAACTAAAATTGCAGAGGCATCTGGTGCAGTTGCAACTGTAACGATTGAAAATAAAACATTGGTTACTTACAATAATCCCGATCTCGTCAAAATGATGGTTCCATCATTGGAAAATGCACTGGGAAAAGACAATGTTTCTGAGAGAGAATGGGTAACAGGTTCTGAGGATTTTTCATTTTTTGGAACTAAAGCACCAGCATTCTTTTTCTATTTAGGTGGAATGCCAAAAGGAACAGATAAATCAAAAGCTCCATCCCATCATACAGCGGATTTTTATATTGATGACAGCATGTTAGATGCAGGTATTAAAGCTTTTTGCAATATCGTCTTCGATTATCCCAAAACGAAGAAATAATTCGGTAGCTAAACCGTTGAAATAATATGGACTACACCATGGCTAACCAGGATGAAAATCACGATACAGATTTTTATCAAACAATTAAAACGGGACCAGTGCCAGTATCTGTGGGTATAAGGTTTCTAACGTTTTTAATTGATTCGGTTTTTTTACAAATCGTAAATATTTTACTTCGATTATACTTTCTCGAAAGTCCTTCAGACGAGAACGGTCCAAATGGAGGACCCAATCTGTTAGTAAGTTCCATCCTTTATATCATCATTCTTTGCGTTTATTATTTCCTATGCGAATGGGCGACTGGAAGAACAATCGGAAAAATTATTACTGGAACAAAAGTAGTCGATGCTTCTGGGGAAAAGCCAGGGTTAGGTACAATTGTAGTTCGCACTTTATGCAGATGCGTACCATTTGAACCACTCTCTTTTTTCGCGGGTGTGCGGGGATGGCATGATCGATGGTCGGACACCTATGTTGTAAAAGTTACTCAACCAGATTAGTCACCTATTCACACTAAACAAAACACCATATGAACACCATCAACACAAACCCACAGGAGAATCCTATTACTGAATTTTATGAAACTGTCCTGGAAAAACCGGTTCCTGTAAGTGCCGGAACCAGATTATTAAATTATCTTATTGACCTCGTTGTTTTATTTGTTATTTTTTTTGCGATTTTATTTGGATCATTAGCAACAAGCGATGATAGTGCCCTTGGAGGTGAACTTATGTTTAATGTTAGTTTTTACCTGGTTTTCCTTGCATATTATTTCTTTTGTGAAGTAGCAATGGGAAGAACTGTTGGAAAATTATTGACTGGCACTAAAGTGGTTAATGAGATAGGCGGAAAACCAAGCGCCGGACAAATTCTCGGCAGAACTTTTAGCAGAATTGTTCCATTCGAAGCTTTTTCGTTTTTAGGGAACACAAACGGCTGGCATGATCGCTGGAGCCATACAACAGTAGTTAAAATAAATAAGGACAAGAATTAATTAATAAATCCTGTTACCAATTCAGGATTCTGAAAGTGGATGTAGCCGATTATGATCTCGCACCAAAAAGAATGCTTCCAATTCTAACCAGGTTGGATCCTTCTTCGATGGCAATCTTATAATCACTGCTCATTCCCATAGAGAGAATCCTGAATTTTTTTTTGCGATCATCGCTGGAAATTAATTGGCGACTCTGATCAAATAACTTTTTCAGGGATATAAATTCATGTCTGACTTTTTGTTGATCATCTGTAAAAGAAGCCATACCCATCAACCCTTCAATTGAAATATTTAAAAGCTCATCAATGTGCGATAGGGCTTCATTCAATTCTGTTTCATCAAATCCAAACTTGGTTTCTTCGCTGGCGATATGAACCTGGAGTAGTACTGGAATCACTCTGGATATTTTTGCACCCTGCTTATTAATCTCACGCATTAGCTTCAGGGTGTCGACACCATGTATGAGGTGGACGAATGGCGCGATGAATTTTACTTTATTGCTTTGAAGATGTCCAATGAAATGCCACCTGATGTCTGTGGGAAGTTTTGAATGCTTGTCGATTAGTTCCTGCACATAATTCTCTCCAAAATCGCGCTGACCCAGATTATAAAGTTCAAGAACGTCTTCCGGTGGTTTTGTTTTCGAAACTGCAACCAGTGTAGTACCTGATGCTGAGAGTTCTTTAATCAGCTCTTCATATTTTTCCCTGCTGGCGGCCATTGTTTTGAACAATCTCTTTTAATAGAGATTATTCGCAAATATACCTGCTTATTTTAGGATGGAACGACCGATCACGATTCGCTGCACTTCGCTGGTGCCTTCGTATATCTGCGTGATTTTCGCGTCACGCATCATCCTTTCCACATGGTATTCCTTCACATAACCATACCCACCATGAATTTGTACGGCTTCTGTAGCAACCCACATAGCAGTTTCGGATGCATAAACTTTCGCCATGGAACTGCTCAACGTATAATCTTTACCGTTATCTTTTTCCCACGCAGCTTTCAAACATAATAATCTTGCGGCCTCAATTCGGGTAGCCATGTCCGCAAGCTTAAATTGTATAGCCTGATGGTGAGCAATTTCTTTTCCAAATGCTTTCCTTTCCTTGGAATACGCTACAGCTCTTTCATAAGCGCCGCTTGCAATACCAAGTGCCTGCGAAGCAATTCCTATCCTCCCTCCCGCTAAAGTTTTCATCGCAAAAGTGAATCCAAATCCCTCCTCTCCTATCCTGTTTGCCTTAGGAACCTTAACATCCTGGAACATGATACTATGTGTATCGCTTCCTCTTATACCCAATTTATTTTCTTTAGCTCCCACTGAAACTCCCGGCCAGTTTTTTTCAACAATTAAAGTATTGATTCCACGACTTCCTTTTGCGGCATCTGTTTGAGCCATTACTAAATAAACACTCGCACTATTACCGTTAGTGATCCAGTTCTTGGTTCCATTTAACAGATAATAATCACCTTTATCTTCGGCTACAGTTCGCTGTGATGTAGCATCGCTTCCAGCTTCAGGTTCGCTCAATAGAAAAGCTCCAATGTACAGGTCACCATCTTTCCTTCCCTGCGCCAAGTGAGTGAGGTATTTTGTTTTTTGCTCTTCGTTGCCGAACGTGTCGAGTCCCCAACAAACCAAACTATTATTCACGCTCATGCATACGCTAACACTGGCATCTACCTTACTAATTTCTTCCATCGCCAAAACATAGCTCACAGTGTCCATACCGGCACCACCATACTTTGTATCCACCATCATCCCCATAAATCCAAGCTCAGCCAGTTTAAGGATCTGTTCTTTTGGGAATTTCTGATGCTCATCTCTTTCTATAACTCCAGGCAAACATTCGTTAACCGCAAAGTCGCGAGCCGCCTTTTGAATCATCAATTGCTCTTCATTCAACTGAAATTGCATATTCCTGCTTTTGAAGACGCAAAAATATAGGTTTTAAAATAGTAAACTAACAACTGTTCACATTTTAATATGATTCATGTATTTAGTACTTAGTACTGAGTATTTAGTACTTAGACAATACCAGCGCGAGTTTCGACGACTTTTGTGATGACAGCATGAATTAAACGAAAGAACCTGAATGTTTTTCTGATTGTAAACCGCTTGTTAATGAAGGTTTTTTAACAGAGCTATTGGCATAAGTTCATCTACTTTGGAACTATATATGCTCTATTAACCTCAAATCATTTTAATCATGAAAAAATTACTATTTGCCACAGCAATGCTCTTCATAGGTGCCGGAGTATTTGCCCAGGCTCAACCGGCGGCAAAACCTGCTGACGCTAAAGCAAAGACAGCAGCAAAAACCGATGCATCTAAAACTCAGGCTAAAGCGACAACAGCAGATGCTACTAAAGCAGCGGCTAAACCAGCAACAACTACGGCTAAGCCCGCTACTGCTGCAACAGCGAAGCCAGCAACACCTACAACAGCCACAACAGCCACCCATACTAAAAAAGATGGCACAGCTGATATGAGGTACAAGGAAAATAAAGATGCTGCTAAGGCATCAACCACTACCCATACCAAAAAAGATGGAACCGCAGATATGCGTTACAAGGAAAATAAAGACAAAGCAAAAGCTAAACAATAGTTCTCCCTTAGTAATCAAATTTCATCCTTACTCAAATCCCGCCAATGGCGGGATTTTTTTCTCGTGAATTAATCAGGATCAAAATACCTTTGGCAGCATTATGGTATCAGCTGACCGGGCAAAAACAAATCTCAGATTGCAAAAAATTGTCACTGCGATTGCAGTGATTCTTTTTATTTTCAAAATTCTTGCATGGTATCTCACCCGCTCAGTGGCAATTCTCACCGACGCACTTGAAAGCACTGTCAATGTCGTAGCCGGCTTTATCAGTTTATACAGCCTGTTCATTGCTGCAAAGCCAAGAGACGAGAATCATCCTTACGGCCATGGCAAAGCTGAATTTTTATCGGCTGCAGTAGAAGGCAGTCTCGTTATCCTGGCAAGCTTCTTTATCGTATATGAGGCGATTTATCA
>PSRI01000170.1 GCA_003175935.1 Bacteroidota bacterium | reverse complement strand
TTTTTGTCAATTATTGAAGCTTCATTTGACTTTCATCAACGCCTTTTTCACTCGAAAACCGAAATATTTGGAAATCTGTTTAGTACAAATAGTCAAAAAAATTCTCATCTAACTAGCCCACAACAGCTTCTTCTCCGTACATCTGATCCCTGAATTTTAATGAAGGTGAAGGAATAAAAGATCCGAGTTGCAAACTATCCCATTTTGCATCTACGGACTCAATCGTTTTCCGATCGGCGACTATTATGTTTGGCCAATCACGGAAAAAATCATCCAGTTCTTTGGTCTTTCTTGTCCCATCGAGACCGAGACATGCAGATTTTTTATTGGAATCTTTTGTATTCGAAAATTCTATTAACATATGATCTCTTTTGGGATCGAGATTATTACAGAATCTCCAAAGCGCAACTGGTAAATCATTTGGATCAACTGTATGCTCCACATACATAATCATCTTAATTGATGCGATTTCCTCAATGGAGTTGCAGATCTGCTCATGCAAATTGCGTATATGACCTTTCCTGTTTTTTTCAACCGATAAAATTAAACAGGGAATATTTTTTTGAAGAAGTGTTGCATTTATATTCTTTACTTCCAGGAATTTTTCCAGGATTTTTTTATCAATTCGGCCAAAAGAATTTTCAGAGGCATATGAAATTGAATCATCTTTTTCTTCATCAAATTTTCTGGTACCATCGATGCACATCTTACCTCCAAAACCAAGTTTGCTACAGCTATGATCGAGTACATCCATGGGTCCGCTACTAAAAATAACGTCTGTGGCTACACTAAGATTTGAAAATACATATCTCGCCAGTTGTTCATAATTTCTGATATCAGCATTTTCATCGGTAAGCACCAGAATTTTATTAAACATCATTTGTCCGGCTCCCCACATTGCGTACATTACTTTTTGTCCCTGCCCTGCATAATCTTTTTTAATTTTTGCAATTACCAGGTTATGGAACACACCCTCAACCGGCATTTCCATATCCAAAATCTCAGGAACCATGGTCATTTTGATGGGCGCCAGGAAAATTCTCTCCGTTGCTTTCCCCAACCATGCATCTTCCTGGGGAGGAATTCCCACAATGGTTGCCGGATAAACCGGGTTCTTACGGTGAGTGATACCTGTAATATGGAATCTGGGATACCAGTCAGGAAGAGAATAATATCCTGTATGATCTCCAAATGGACCTTCCCATATCAATTCTTCATCAGGCTCAATATAACCTTCAATGATAAAATCAGCATCTGCAGGCACTTCCAGGTCTGGCTGCGTAATGCATTTAACAAGCTCAACTTTTTTTCTGCGAAGGAAACCGGCCAGCATGTATTCATCTACGTTTTCGGGTAGTGGCGCAGTTGCTGAGTAAGCATAGACAGGATCGCCTCCCAGTGCCACGGCAACGGGCATGCGCTTGTTCAATTTTTTATATTCCGAAAAATGTTTTGCAGAAACCTTATGCTTATGCCAGTGCATTGCTGTGAGCTGCGGTCCGAATACCTGCATTCGATACATTCCTACATTTCTTATTCCCGTATTAGGGTCCTTTGTATGAATGATGGGCAGTGTAAGAAATGGACCACCATCTTTGGGCCAACAGGTAATTACGGGTAGTTTAGTGATATCGGGATTTTTCCATACAATTTCCTGGCATTCACCACGTCCCTGTTTTACTTTGGGCATCCAGGAGGCAAATTGTGAGAGCTTGGGGAGCATATTGAGTTTATCAAGAATGCTCTCTTTGGGCTTTGTAAGCATTTTAAATAATGCTTCGATATCAGCAGCAATATCGTCCAGCCTTTTCACTCCAAGCGCCATGCACATTCTTTTCTCACTACCATAAGCATTCATGAGCACGGGGAAGTCATATCCTGTATTTTCAAATAAAAGTGCTTTCCCACCACCCCCACTCTTGCTGATTCGATCAGTGATTTCTGCTATCTCTAATTTGGGGTCCACATATGCACTGATACGCACTAATTCACCGGCTTTTTCCAGCGCTTCGATAAATTCCTCTTGATTTTTATAGGCCATGCCTGCGGGTATATTTCAGACAAATGTAAAGCAGGTAAATGAATTGAATCCATTCACCATATGGGATGTGAATTTTCTCTCAGACAAAAAATGAAATCCAGAAGAGAAAGAATGAAAGTTAATATACTTTGGTAGGACAACCCACACCGCTTCCCCTTCTTCCATGGTAAGCTCCATCTTTTGAAGAGTTAATGCGGAAGCTGGCGGTGACGCCCGAAAAATAAAACCAGTCTTTATATTTTTCGCTTCCCCTCAACGTTCCATCCCCCGGGTAAGTTGGGTTGCCATTTTTTAATTCATCTGCCCGATAAGCGAGATCAACTGCCATTTGACCGCACGCAGCAAGCAGCGTATTGTAGTCAACATAGGTTTTACTTACATCGTCGAGATAATCTGTAAATGTTTTATGAAATCTGAATTCCCATCCTACAGTAACATTATCATTCACAACGAATTTTATTCCACCACCAAATGGTATTGCAAATTGATTGAGATTATACTCTTTTCTGTCGGGGTATTGGGGAAGCCCTTCACCTTCGGTGCTCAAAAGTTTAAGAACGACTTTATTTCCCGTAGAATCAAATGTGTAAGGGTTGAAATGAAAGAAAGATATTCCTGCAAAAATATAAGGTGTAAATCTTTTTACATCCAGATCGAAAAAATTATAAATACCTACAAGACTTGCATCATAAATCTTTGATCTAAAATTTAAATTTCTATCAATCAGTTTAGCGTTGCTGTTATATTTATCATCTCCCTGGATGGTGCCGTAAGTGGCTAATCCTCTGATTAAAATTTTGTTTGTGATTGCATAGCTTAAACCGAGAGCGATGGCGCCTTTAGACTGGGCAATGGTGTATTTACTTTCCTGAAGATCTCCCTGGTAATTCGACAAGCCGGCGAATGCTTCAACGCTTAAACGTTGAGCAAATGATGCAGAAGCATGCAATAGCATGACAAAAAACAAAAATTTTTTCACCGTCCAATTTTTCTTATGTACGCAAGAATGGAGCCAAAGTTGGGTAAAGGAATACTAATTTCGATCAGAAGGTAGGCGTTAGTAACCGAAATTAATTAATAGGATTACAGGATCCAACTAAAAAAAAATCCCGCTGAAAGAATTCAGCGGGTCCTTGGTTTTGGGGCAAGTGAATAGAAATCGAGCTTTAACCATTAAACAAAAAGTTCGAAAATCTTATGAGGGTATAGATACAAATAATTTACAGCCCTGCCCTGCTTGCGATTGTATCTCTACTTTGCCATTATAAAACCTTGTTCTCTCATGAATATTCGACAATCCAATTCCACGATAGGTCTGATTGGTGTCGAAACCTACTCCATTGTCAACAATCGAAAGATGTAATTCACCATTTTCTTTATGGAGGCCTATTCTCGTTTCAGATGCTTTGCTATGTTTAAGAATATTTTTAAGTTGTTCCTGCACAATTCTGAAAAGTGTCACTTTTTTTGCATTAGTAGTTAGTTCCGCTTCAGAGTCAAAACTGAAATAGATTCTAAGTGCATTTGAAATATGGATATCCTCGATTAGCAGGCGAATACTTTCAATGAGTCCGGCCTCTTTCATTTTCGGTTCTACGAGTTCCCTCGAAAGTTTGCGAATTTCTTCGATTGAGAGGCACACGTATTCGTGAATTTTACTCTTTAGCTGTTTTTCCGATTCTTTTTCGGGGTTGAGCATATTTACGAACAACATAACTGTTGTAAGAATCTGATTTACGTTGTCGTGCAGCTCATGTCCTATGCGATTTCTTTCTCTCTCCTGAACCTGGATTACTGTTTCCGAAATTTCTTTTTGACGACGCATGCGTTCCTCAGTAAGACAGTTCTCCAGATCTTTGAGTGTCGTCATATCCTGCAGAGACCCAATCATTTTCACAGGATTGCCTTCGTCATACATGATGTAACCGCGATCGAAAATATGTTTATACGATCCGTCTTTGCATAAAAACCGGTATGACTCTTCCCAGGAAACCTGCTTTTCAGCAATGGCCACCTTTACTTTTTCACTAACGCGATTTCTGTCATCTTCATGTATTCTTTGAATCCACCACTCGAGTCCACTGGTTTCGCCAATATGATAGCCGATCATGTCATGCAGCGTCTCATTTCTGAAAATCTGATCTTTTCTGATATCCCATTCCCAAATTGCATTTGAAGCTGCTTTACTTAAAAGTAGAAGCTGATCATTGGCTTCCCGCAATTGTTTTTCTACCGCATATTTTTCAGCAATACGAACGGCTCGGCCTGCAAGAATTTTTTTATTATTCTGTTCTCCGGCGGAGAAAATAAAAATTTGAAAATTGTATTCCCTTCCATCTGCGAATCTCACTACCCTCTCAGCCTTCAAAGGAAGCCCTGTTTCCAGAACTTTTAAATTATTTCCGTAGAGCGCGTCAGCTATTGATGTAGGTAAAAGCTCATGGATCTTTTTATTTTGTTCTTTTACGGATAAACCAAAATATTTATTAAAAGCTTCGTTCGAAAAAAGTAACTGTCCATCCTGATCCACCAACCAAAGCAAATCGGGCGTTTGGGTAATAAAGTTTTCAGCAAAAATGTGCATGTAATTCGACCAGTAAGGAAGAGCCTCATGAACATCTTCTTCTGTAAGTGTGCAAAGAGTAGCCAGGGATTCAACGCCATCAGATTTTTTCAAAACCCTGGTGGAAATAGTCAGAAATTTTTCTTTTCCCTGAACAGACTTTGCATAGAAATTTTCATTGTCCTTTAAGCCATTGATAAGGGATTTGCAAAAAACAGTTTGGTCATAGGATACGGATTGGCCTTTTTCGTTTGCCATTCTCCACTTTGCATTCCAGAGTTTGCTAATATTTTTTACATGATATAAAACTTCAAGCGTGATGCCGAAAATTTCAGCTGTTCTTTGATTAGCAAATAATAACTCACCTTCTTTACCAATGATTAGAATTCCCTGATCAAGCCCGGAAAAAAATGACGCACAATCCAAATCTCTCAAATCCATAAATTTTTGCATCCTGTCGGCATCCAGCAGTTGCAGGGCCTCGCAGAGAAAAATATTTTTCTTAGAGAGACTATCCTGCAAACGCTGCACATTCATTTTCACGAAATGCTGACTTCCATTTTTTAGAAAAATTTCAATAGAGTACGGATTTGCTCCATCGCGCGAAAATTGGATCAAATTTTTCAGCCGATCGAGATCACAAGGATTCACCAGGTCAAAGAAATTGCTCTTGATGATTTGCGGATTACTCAGTTCGAGAGTCTGCACCATAAAAGCATTAGCATAGAGAATGGTTCCATCTTCTTCAATGAGGGAAAGAAAAATATCCTTCCTGTAACCTTTGTTCTCCACGATGCCCTTCACAGCATCCCATTGGTTCTTCATATTCAAAATCACTTTGGTTTTAGAAACTCACCCACTAAAAGGATGAACACAGGGTACAAATCAAAATCTATTTAATTCATTTGATCGATCAAGGTTGGGACCAGGCTAAAATCGCTCGACTTATCCAGGAAGGCCGAAGCGCCAAGTTCCAAACATTGTTTCCTGTAATATTCATTATCATGGTTACTGATCATTATCACCCGGGATTTCAATTCCCACTCATTCATTTTTCGCAATAAATCAATTCCACTTTTCCCGGGTAGATTAATATCAAGTAAAACCAGATCTGGTTGTTTCATTAGGATAATACGGCTGGCCTCGTTGAAGTTTTTAGCAACCTTGATCTCTCCTTCATATCCCGATTCTTCCAGGATGCCAACCATTCTATCAACGAACAATTGGTTATCGTCAACCAACAGTATGGTTGTGACTTTCTTGTTCAAGGGTTACAGAAATTTCGTGCAAAGAAAATGTGTTGTTCGAACACAATGAAAAATGTATGAGCATACATCTTGTCTTACAAATCATATGAATATTGTAGAGGAATAACTACAACAGCGCAAACGTTTGTGTGAGTGGTATCTTAGATCAGTTTTGCCTCGATGGCGTATTTGGTGAGATCGGCATTTGATCGCATATTCATTTTTTCCAATATCCGATACCTGTAAGTACTAACAGTACTCGAACTGATGGAAAGTTGTGCGGCGATTTCCGTTACAGATTTTCCCTGAGCAAGTAATTTAAATATGTCAAATTCTCTATCGCTTAGCAATTGGTGAGGATCCTTTGCGTTTTCTCCATGGACTGCTTCTGCAAGTAATTCAGCAACCACCGGACTTATATATTTCCTCCCCTTTAGAACCGTTTGAATAGCCTGCAAAATTTCATCGTGAATACTTTGTTTACTCAAATATCCTGATGCACCTGCCTTAAAAACTCTCAATGCGTACTGGTCCTCCGGATAGATACTCATAATAAGAACAGGCAAATCAGGAAAATTGTGCTTGATATAATTTAGCGCATCAAGTCCACTCCTGCCAGGCATATTCAAATCACATAGCACAACATCCCATGGATCGCGAGTAACAAATTGCACCAGACTTTCTGCATCTCCGGCTTCCTCAATATGCGCACCTGCATATTCTTCCAGCAATAGTTGTTTGATTCCTTTGCGCACTATGGCATGATCATCCACAATCAAAATTCTGAGCATCTATAATATATTATTCTTTCGGCTATCTAATTTTCGTAAGGCACAGAAACAGTTACGACCGTTCCTGATCCCGGTTCGCTCATGATCTGGTAAGAGCCTTCCATCATTGAACTTCTTTCTTTCATACCCAATAATCCGAGTGTTTTTTTATCTGCAGCATGAGCAAGGTCAAATCCCTTGCCATCATCTTTAATTCTCAAAACAAAGTTTCCATCATTTTGCTCCAAATTAATTTCTACCCTCGCGGCATCTGCATGTCTGGCAACATTGGTTAATGATTCCTGGTAAATCCTGAATAAACCTGTCTTAATTTCCTCTGGCAAACTGGGTTCAAATTCTTCTCCCAAAAATTCAGTCTCTATTCCCGAACGTCTTTCAAATTCTTTCAAATGCCATTTGATCGCTGCAACGAGGCCAAGATCATCGAGCAGGCTCGGCCGCAATTCAGAAGAAATCCTTCGTACCGATTTTACAGTCGCATCCAATAAATCCCTAAGATTTTTCAATTTTTCATTGATAGTGACATCCGTTGGAGCAAGTTTCTTTTGTAGCCATGACGCGTCCATTTTTAAAACTGTGAGTTGCTGGCCTAATTCATCATGAATTTCCCGGGCAATATGCGTTCGTTCTTCTTCCCTTATTTTTTGGAGATGTTTCGTTAACATCCTGATTTCGGCGTAAGATTGTTTTAATTTTTCTTCAGCTACAATTTTTTCGGTAACGTCATTGCACAATATTAATCTCACATCTTTCCCCTGATAAATAATATCATGTCCTACAACTTCCTCCAGCATTGTAGATCCTTCTTTGGTCCTGTTCTTCCAAATGCTCACACGTTCCGATTCATAATCCCCTGTGCCATTTAAAGCTGTCTGCTCCAGTTCTGAAATTTTAATTTGTTCCAGTTTCATTTCCAAAAATTCCTCCCTGCTATAACCATAGTGAATTACAGATGCCTGGTTGATGTCGATAATACGGTGATCATCGTTTGAAAACATCAACATCGGCATTGGATTACTTTCGAAAAGCAATTTATATTTCTGTTCAGATTCCCTGAGATCTTTTTCAATTTGGAGCCTCTGAGATATATCGATTCCAGTACCAATTACACTTGGCACTCCTTCAAATGAAATCAGATGGCCGGTAAAATAAAACGGTATCCTGTCTTTGGATTTTGTAATTGCAGTTGCTTCAACGCTGGATGATCCGGTTTCAAATATTTCGCGGATTGAGTTTTCAACAATTTTTCTGTCATTACCATCAAAGAAATCAATGGGCGACATGTTACGTAATTCTTCAGGTGTGTAACCTGAAATACTTTCCAATTGCTTGTTCCATCTCAAAATACTGCTTGAACCGTCATGGACAAAAAATACGCCGGGCATACTGTTGATAATGGATTCTGCAAGTACTTTTTCCTTCCTTATTTTTTCATCTAATTCTTTCCTTTCAGAAATGTCGATCAGAGTTCCTATCACCGCAGGTCTTCCTCCATAAATAGTTCTGCTACCAAAGATTTCCAGTTGTATATGCTCTCCCGTTTTTTTCACGCCAGTTAATTCGTAATGGATGGTGCCGGGATTATTTGCCATCCGCGATTCAATGTAACCCGCAATCCTTTCATGATCTTCTTCCTTCAATATTTTTTCAACTTCCAATTTGCCTGAGACTTCTTCTAACTCATACCCAAAAATTTCGGCGAACTTAGGATTTGCGTAAACGTATTTATTGTCCTGAAGAATATAAACGCCAACAAGGGAACGCTCTACAAGATTTCTGAATTTGGCTTCGGCTTCTCTTAATTCCATTTCTATTTTCTTTCGCTCCGTAATGTCTTCCATCTGTAAAACGAAATAAAGAGGCTGACCATTTTCATCTTCAATCATTGCCGTGGTGATATTGATCCAAACGATATTCCCATTCTTATGCACAAACCTTTCATCAATTTGAGTTGGTTCCAACTTTTCTTCTCTCGCCCTTATATAGAGATCTGAATCATTTGCATAATCTTCTGGATGGATTACATCCTTCCAGTTCATATCTAAGAGTTCCTTTTCATTATAGCCTGTAATTTGAGTAAGCCTGTGATTGACTTTAAGCCATTTTCCATCCAGACCAACCAGACCCATCGCAATCCCCGAAAATTCAAATGCCCCTCTGAATCTTGCTTCGCTAATTTGAATTTCGCGCTGCACTTTTCTGAGTTCAGAAACATTGCGAATAAAGATCATTGTCTTATTCTCACCCAGTCTGCTGGCATTATATTCCGCATCGAAAATTTGTCCGTTTTTCTGAACAAATCTTCTTGCTCTTTCAACTGAAACTCCTGCAGCAATCAGGTCAAACCTTGGCGGATTAGCACTTAAACTTTCCTTTTCAATGAGGTCCACAATACTAATCTTCAACAACTCTTCCTTCGTGTAGCCAAACATGTTACAGGTACTCGAATTCATGTCCAGGAATCTGCCCTCAAAATCTGTAATCATAATTGCATCCAGGGCCTGTTCTATCAAAGAGCGGTATTTCTGTTCGCTGTCGCGGAGGGCATTTTCAATTTGTTTTTTCTCGCTTATATCCCTGAAGAAAATTGAAATTCCCTCCTCTGCCGGATATAAATGGTATTCGATCCAGCGCTGATTTGCATGATAAAATGCTTCGAGATTTTGGTAAGTCTGCTCACCCATACTCTTCCTTATTGCCTTTTCTAACGGTTCTATCGCATCACTGGAAAATTCATCAAATACACTTTTACCAAGCAACAGTTTCGGGTTTTTTTCTATGAGTTCGCTTGCCTTCTTGTTGATATAAGAAAATTGAAAATCTTTATTTAATGCCACGAAGGCATCGCTGATCCTTTCAAAAATGTCGGTGAGTTCTGCTGTTTTTTCTCTTACCTGCTTTTGCAATTCTTCATTAAAGTGCAGGAGTCTGATTTCGGCTTTTTTCTTCTCCTTTAAATCCAATCGCACCTTGAGAATGATTACTAATATCAGGGCCAGAATGGTGACGAGTAGTCCAACCAGGAAGAGGCCCAATTGTTTTAATGATGATGAGCTTTCATGTTCAAGGTTTTCCAGGCGCGAAAGTTCGAGCGACTGCATTTCGTTGGTAATGGCAAGAATTCTATTGTTATAATCTCTTCCCAGGCCTGTTTGATACAAAACTGAGGCGGCCTGCTGCCCTTTACGTGCGCCGAGGTCGATTATTTGTGCCGATAGATCAACTCTTTTATAGAGATATTCTGTAAGGGAGTCCAACAATATTTTTTGCTCGGGGATTTGATATAAATCCTTTTTGATAAGATTCAGCTGGTGGAGCAAAGACGAAGAGGATGATTCAACTGAATCGATGCTTTTAATATTTCCTGATAGTGCATAATTGCGCGTGCTTCCTGCGTGGAGTACAACGGTGTTGTAGAAATTCGAAATGCGGGTTAAAACCTGGTGACTGAATTCAAGGCGGGCAGCAATTTCTGTTATTTTTTTTCTTTGATCGAAAGAAAAAATCAGGACAATAAGAACTCCCGTAATGATCAGGGCTATTGCAGTCATTAAGGTATTTTCCTGAAATCTTTTCATACTCACTGACTCCAAAATTAGGTCAGGATTAGATTAGAAACCTTCTTTATATAAAAAACTACCAATAAACCCGGAGGAAGGTTCATAACGAGGTCATTTCAATTAGAAAATATCTATTATAAGCGTTTAGATTATTCGCTAAAGAAAGACTGCAAATAAAATGGTGGCCTGATTTACCCCTCATTCAGGGTCATTTTTTAATACCCTGGATTAAACCATTCCTTTTTTGACAATTTTCCGGGATATGTCTTTTCCGATTTGGTAAGGAATAATTATGCCCAGAACAAAGGACAATATGATAAAAAGTGTCAATGCACCATTACGGGCCGTATCTGAAAGTATTCGGGAATATTCATCGCCCGCTGCACTGCTGAGTTTTATCAATCCAAACATGGTTCGATACGCGAATACGCCGGGAACAAGTGGAATAACAGAAGGCGTTGCATAAGTCATTAGAGGCTCATGACGGATTTGTGCTATGATCATACTGTAGATGCCCATAACCAGCGCTGCCAGAAAAGAAGCTAACACAATTGATGGACTAACATATTTCAATGCACTAAATTTTATCAGCCCAACTATGAATCCGCCCAGCATTACCACAATGAGATTTTCCTTTGCTACATTGAAAAGGATACCAAAACCAACTGCTGCGCTCCCGCACCAAAAAGCTTTTAATAAAATATTTATCCAATCGGCCATTAGCCTTTCAAGTTTAAAATAATAATAGTGGTCAGTAATCCTAACGCGATAGCAAGAGTGTGGATCAACGCATTGACGCCTTTTACAATTCCACTTATTGTATTTCCATCCAAAAGATCGATGAAGGAATTAATCAAAAGAACGCCTGGGATAAGAAACAGGACACAGGTTGAGAAAGCATTAATGGGTGAAACAGTTAATATTCCCGCCCCTTCAAAAAGACCGACAAACATTGAGGCCACAGCTGCAGCAGCATAAGTGCAGAAATAAGTATTGAAGTTTGATCTGGTTAATTGCTGCTTAACAAACAATCCACAAAAAGTGGCAATAAAAGTAATTGCCATCTCAATATATCCTCCCCCGAATGTGTAACAGAATGCCGCTCCTGCGAGGCTTACAAAGAAAAGTATGGTTAATCGTGGATAATAAGCCGGTTTGCGGCATTCCAAAAAATTTTTCTTTAGTTCCACCTGCGACCAATTATTTTTTTCGGCTGACCAGCTAAGTCTGCTAAGTCCGGAAATGATAGAGAAATTGATGCCATGGACAGAAGTACTGCGAATGTTACTGAACAAAGTGTTTCCATCTTCATCTCTTAAAATGAGAGAAACTGACCCAGATCCAATGGTTATGTCGGGCTCATAATGATACACTGCTGCCAGATCAGCCATAGTAATCTTTATCCTGCTGTTGTTGGCCCCGGCCTGCATAAGGGATATTCCAATATCGAGCAACAATGCCCCAAATGCATCACTTTCATTTAGCCTATTTGGAGATTTCCCTTCCATGGTGATAAGAAATATTTTGAAGACAAACGCAAATGAACTTTATTGAAAGTTTTACTAAAATACCAAAAGATGGGAACGCAGATGAAGAGAAAAATGGATTTAATACTATTATGAATGTTAACTACAAAATGCAATGACGAATCAAATTTGGTGGAATTTCCACCGGGAAGGCAATAAAAAAGCCCGCTTTCGCTCTTTGAGCTCTGGCGGGCAGAGTCGGGGCGACTGGATTCGAACCAGCGACCACTTGCACCCCATACAAGTGCGCTACCGGGCTGCGCTACGCCCCGAA
>PSRI01000131.1 GCA_003175935.1 Bacteroidota bacterium | reverse complement strand
CGACCCTCAGAAAATTTGGGTATGTTTCTGTTAACCATATCCACAACCTGCTGCTGCGTTCTTACCCGCTGATCAGGGTCCACAAGCACAACCCTCACAAATCCGGTATTAACTGAACCGGAACCTGTAAAGCCTGGTGCTGTAACTGTGAGTACAGATTTATATTCAGGAACAGAATCCATTACAAAATGTGCGAGCTTGTCGATATAGGCATCCATGTATTCATAAGCCGTACCTTCCGGAGCAGTAACCTGCAAACGAAACTGACTGCGATCTTCCATTGGGGCCAATTCAGAAGGAATGTTTCTTCCGATCATCCAGATGCTGGCCAGGCAGGCCAAAACGATTACAATTGCAATCCATTTATATTTCATGAAAGAAACCAGGAAACTATGGTAACCATTTTCCATTCCCCGGAAGAATGGTTCTGTTACTCTGTAAAACCAACCATGTTCATGTTTCTTTCTGGTAAGCTTTACGTTCAGTACAGGAGTTAATGTAAGGGATACAAAGGCTGATACGAGTACAGCGCCGGCTACCACGATTCCAAATTCACGAAACAATCTTCCAACAAAACCCTGTAAGAAAATGATTGGAAGAAATATTACTGCCAGTGTGAGAGAAGTGGCAATTACGGCAAAATAAATTTCCTTCGACCCCTGCTTTGCTGCCTGCCACTTATTTAAACCCATTTCCATTTTTTTGAAAATGTTTTCAGTGACCACAATACCATCGTCTACCACGAGTCCGGTTGCTAAAACTATACCCAGCAAACTCAATACATTTATGGTAAAGCCGCTTAAGTACATAATGAAAAATGCGGCTATTAGTGAAACAGGAATATCTATGAGGGGGCGTATGGCAATAATCCAATCACGGAAGAACAAATAAATAATAAGCACCACCAAAACAATGGCAATGATCAATGTTTCCTCCACTTCCGCTATTCCTCTTTTAATGAAAACACTTTGGTCAAGAATGATGTCCAGCTGAATATCTTCGGGCACTTCTTTTTTTAATTGTTCATATCGTTTGTAGAATTCTTTTGAGATAGAGACATAATTGGAACCTGGTTGAGGAACAATTGCGAGTGCAATCATTGGCGTTCCGTTCAGCTTCAAAATGGTTTCTTCGTTTTCGGGACCCAAAACTGCCTCACCAATATCCTTTAACCTGATATCGCTACCGTTCTGATTTTTGATGATGATATTATTGAACTCTTCTTCGGTGGTTAATCTTCCAAATGTTCTAACGGTAAGTTCCGTTGTATTTCCAGCGATTTTACCTGAAGGCAGATCCACGTTTTCTCTTTGCAATGCCATTTGTACGTCCTGGAACGTGAGCCCATATGCACTTAGTTTTGAGGGCTCAAACCAAATCCGCATCGCATATTTTTTCTCACCCCAAATTTGTAAACTACTTACACCCGGAATAGTTTGCAATCTCTCCTGCAGTACATTAGTTGCATATTCATTAACCTGCAGTTGATTTCTTGTTTTACTTTGTACAGTCATGGAAATGATCGCATCAGAATTGGCGTCAGCTTTCGATACAACCGAAGGTGCATCCAAATCCTGAGGCAGTAAACGTTGCGCCTGTGAAACTTTATCACGCACATCATTAGCCGCGGCTTCCAGGTCAATTCCTAAATCAAATTCTACGGTTATATTACTGTTACCCTGACTGCTTGAAGACGTGATATTCTTAATCCCCGCGATACCATTAATAGATTTTTCGAGTGGCTCTGTGATTTGAGACTCGATGATATCGGCATTTGCACCGGCATAACTGGTGCGCACGTTGATAAGCGGAGGATCAATGGCAGGATAGTCGCGTATGCCGAGGAAGGTGAATCCTATTACGCCAAAAATGACAATGATTATACTCAGAACCGTAGCCAGTACAGGCCTCCGCAAACTCAATTCTGAAATGTTCATGTTGTTGGGTGTTCGTTTAAATTATTAGGATCCATAGATTGATCTCAGAGATTTCAAAAAGTATTTCTTACTCTTGCTAATTGTTATTGCACTTTGGTAAGTTGTACTTTACTGTTGGGACGGATTGCCATAAGACCTGTGATCAAAACAGTATCTCCTGGTTGCAGGCCTTCTGTAACCTGCACAAATGCCGAATCCCTGATTCCTGTTGAAACATTCTGGAACTGAGTATTGCCTCCCTTGTATATAATCACCTGTTTTCCGCGGGCCAATGGAATAACTGCCTGTGTGGGAATTATCAGGGCACTATTATTTTTATCGAGATGTAAACCAACTTTCGCAAATGCTCCGGGAACTAAAGAAGGATGTCCACCTTTCACAAGAGCTTTTATTTTCAGGCTTCTCGTATTAGCATCTATGGAGAGTTCAGAAGCAATAACTACAGCGTTGAATTTATCTTTTACACCTTCGATACCGAAACTTACATCCTTTCCTTTCACAAATTCGGAACTATATTTTTCGGGCACCGTAAATTCTAATTTTAGTTGATTGAGTTGTCTTAGGGTAGCTATGACCGTTGTAGGAGCCACATAAGCTCCGATGCTCACGTTTCTCAAACCAATTTTACCATCAAATGGCGCGCGGATTTCAGTTTTAGAAATACTTACTTTCGTGAGTTCAATATCAGCTTTCGTATTACTTACCTGCAATTCACTAAGGTCTACATCCTGCTGACTAATTCCCTGGATTTTGAGAAGTTCTTTATAGCGCTCTACAGTTTTTTCGCTAATCTCAAGTTGTACTTCCAGCTTTTTCAATTGTGCCTGCAGGTCCCCATCATATATTTTCGCAAGTAAAGCGCCCTGTTTAACAAAAGTTCCTTCCTGGAAATTGATGCTTACCAGACGTCCTGATATTTCGGGTCTGATTTCAGTTTCTTCAGCAGGCAAGAGGGAGCCGGCCACTTCAATATTTTCACTTAAGGATTTAGTTCTTACTACAAATCCTTCGGCAGACATAGTAGGCGTTGGTCGGGTTTGGTTGGGTGTGATACGCTTGTCTTCATTACTTTTACAAGCAAAAAACAAGGTCAAAATCACTATAAACGGAAATATTTTATTCATCGGCGCGAAATTAAAGCAAAATATGCTGGCAATTTGCACCGTCCGTAAATATTGTGAGGGGATTGTAGATTTTAGATTGAGGATTTTGGCAAAACAATCGGTTGTCTAAGTAATGATTTGGGAAAACAAAGACTACTAAAATCTGAAATCCAAGATCCAAAATCAAAACAGCACTTGCACTCCATTAGCAAATTTCGCTTCATGCTCCAGTAGCCATTTTTTCCTCCAAAGCTCTCCGCCGTAACCAACTAAGCTTCCACTGGATCCAATCACGCGGTGGCAGGGAACAACGATACATAACTGATTCTTTCCATTCGTGGTTCCCACAGCCCGAATGGCTTTTACATTACCGATTCTTTTAGAAAGTTCCAGGTATGAAATAGTTCTGCCATAGGGGATATGTGTGAGCTCATTCCAGATTTTTTCCTGGAATGCTGTGCCACTCTGCAAAAAATTGAAATCAAAATCTTTTCGTTTGCCTTCAAAATATTCTTCCAGCTGAGTGACGCAATTTTGTATAATGGGTAAAGTAGTCTTCACATTTTTTATTTCAGCCTTATCCACCACAGGTCCGCGACCGGAATTAGCAAATAAAATCGAATCAATATGATCACCTGTTGCATGAATCGCAATTAAACCAATGGGAGAATCATAAAGGAAGTTCGAATTATTCATAATTCTCTCGGAGATTGTGAGGACTTATATTGAGGGGTAGGAGGTGGCAGCAGGTAAATCAGCGTTAAAGTTACATTGAGAACGAGACTTATTATCGGATAAAAAAGTGAAATTATAATAGCAATGATATAAAATACATTACTGAGCAGAAATTTTCTTGATAACGAGGAAATAAAATCATCCGTTAGTCTTTCATCCGTAAGCCTTCGATTTCTTGATGCATAAGACCACATGAGCAACCAGCTTAATGATGGAAATGTAATGCCAATAGAATAAAAAATTACAGCCATCCTAAGATGTTCCCTCTCTGCAATGAATTCCCCAAAAATTCCTGTAGGATAGGGTAGAAATGCAATGGTAAGAAGGAAGAGAACATTGAGAAGATTAAAAACGTGGTCAGTCCTGCGAAATAATTTGAATAAATAATGATGATTAGCCCAATAGATTCCGATAATGACGAAACTGAAAATATAGGCAAAAAATTGGGGCCACTGATGTATTAAATAATCAGCAAGCGATTCATGTTCCAGGGTAGATTTTGTTGGTACTTTAATTTCGAGAATTAAAAGCGTAATAGCAATCGCAAATACACCATCACTAAATGCTTCAAGTCGGCTTGTTGAAATTTCAATGCTTTTTCTTTGGTTGGATTCAGACATTTAAAATGTTTTGTTTTTAGCCAATCCGCATTCCGTTGGTTGTTTTTCTTTCGGGTTGCAGCAATACCACATCTTTATTTTCAGTGTATACTCCCAGCACAAGACATTCGCTGAAAAAATCGGCAATTTGTTTGGGAGGAAAATTGACGACTGCAATGATTTGTTTCCCTACCAGATTTTCTCCTGAATAAAAAGTAGTTATTTGGGCTGATGATTTTTTAATTCCAAGCTCGCCAAAATCGATAGTTAGCTTAAGAGAAGGTTTTCTGGCCTTCGGAAAATCCGCGACTTCCAAAATTGTACCTGTCCTAATTTCAACTTTTTCAAAATCATCCCAACTAATGGTCATGATAAAATATTTTCTCAAATTTATTGCTTAGATTGTTATTCCTGCCTCCCGGCAGGAAGATTTTAGATTTTAGTTATTAGATTTTGGTTAATGTTTCTAAAATCTAAAATCCAAAATCCACATTCAAAAATCTTTCAAATGGACTCAAAAAAACAACCAACGAGACGAAAATTTATTCATGATGCATCATTAGCTGCATCGGCATTTTTTATTGTGCCACGGCATGTTTTAGGAAGGGGTTTTGTTCCTCCAAGTGATAAATTGAATATCGCTGGTATTGGAGTTGGCGGTAAGGCCGAAGTGAATTTGCCTTATGCATATAATAATGGTTCGGATAATATTGTTGCGCTCTGTGATGTTGATGATCGTATGGCTGTGAATGCGCGCAAGAAATGGCCCAATGCACCCTATTATAGAGATTTTAGAGAAATGCTCGAAAAAGAAGCTTCGCATATAGATGCTGTTATGGTTACCACTCCTGACCATACGCATGCTGTTGCAGCACTGGCAGCAATGAAAATGGGAAAACATGTTTATTGCGAGAAGCCGCTTACACATGATATTTACGAAGCGAGAACGCTCACAAGAGCAGCCGCAAAATATAAAGTGGTTACGCAAATGGGAAACCAGGGAAGCAGTGGTGATGATACCCGCAATGTAGAAACATGGATTCAGGCTGGTGTAATCGGCGATGTCCATACCGTCCATGTTTGGACGAACAGACCTGTATGGCCGCAGGGAATTCCTACACCAACTGGAAAATTCGATATTCCCAAAGAAGTGGACTGGGAACTTTGGCTTGGAACAGCACCATTCCGGGATTTCAACCCAATTTACCTGCCGGCTATCTGGAGAGGTTGGGTGGATTTCGGCACTGGCTCCTTAGGTGATATGGGCTGCCATTTTATGGATGTACCGTTCAGAGCATTGAAACTTGGATATCCTGTTTCAGTTGAAACAAGTGTAGGTTCTGTATATACCGGATTTTTTGAGGAAGCAGTGTATAGCGACAGCTATCCGCCATCAGCAAAAACACATATTCAATTTCCAGCGCGAGGATCAATGGTTCCGGTAGAATTGATTTGGTATGATGGTGGAATAAAACCAAGAAGGCCTGATGAACTTTTGCCCGATGAAGATTTAGGTGAGTGGGATGGTGGAATCATTTTCGAAGGCACTAAAGGAAAACTCATGGCAGGATTATTCGGAAGAAATCCAACATTACTACCGACTAAGAAGATGAAGGAAACGAACTTACCCAAATCAAAATTCGAATTTGTGGATGGCGGTTCAGAGGGTCATCAGCAACAATGGGTAAAAGCCTGCAAAAAAGGTTATGGGGCTTATACAAGCTCTTCATTTGATAAGTCGGGCCCGCTTACCGAAACAGTGATCATGGGTAATTTGGCAGTGAGAAGTTATAATTACTTCGAAACAGATGCAAAGGGAAATAGAAAATATCCGGGTAGAAAAAAACTTCTATGGGACGGTGAAAATATGCGCATCACAAATTTTGAGCCCGCAAATCAGTTTGTAAAACGCCAATATCGGGGTAATTGGAAACTTGAACTTTAACTGTTAATAATCATTAGAGAAGGGCAGTGGATCGATTCTACTGCCCATTTTTTTGTTCAAACGCAATCGATTGAGCTGCACTTTTTTTACTGTCAAATTGATCTTTATAGTAAATTACCGCCCATTATTAATCACAAAGCCCAAGAAAAATAGATTGCATGAAAAAATCAAAATCAAAAATGCGTTCGCGTCGTGATTTTCTCAAGAACTCATCCATGGCAGCAGCAGGATTTTTTATAGTTCCGAGAAATGTTTTAGGAAAGGGTTTTATTGCGCCCAGTGATCAGCTGAACATCGCCGGCATTGGAGCGGGAGGAAAAGGTGAAGATGATCTGCAGCAATTCGCAAAAAGTCCAAAAGCAAATATTGTTGCATTTGCAGATGTTGACGAACGCCAAACTGTAGAGACCCGCAAAAGATTTCCAAAGGCAAAAGTGTATAAGGATTTCAGGGAACTACTAGACAAAGAAAAAAATAATATAGACGCCTGTTCCATTTCAACGCCTGATAACGTTCACGCTGTGGCAACCATAGCTGCTATGCAATTGGGCAAACACGTTTATACTCAAAAACCACTCACTCACGATATTTGGGAAGCAAGAAAACTTACTGAAGCTGCGAAAAAATATAAAGTGGTTACCCAGATGGGTAATCAGGGTGGCTCAGGTGACGGCGTTAGAAAAATGAAAGAGATGTACAACGCCGGAATGATTGGCGATGTACATACAGTTCATTGCTGGACAAATCGACCTGTATGGCCGCAAGGATTACCCACACCATCCGGACAATTTTCTGTTCCATCAGAACTTGACTGGAATCTTTGGATTGGACCGGCAAAAATGATCGATTATAATCCAGCATATCTTCCATTTAACTGGAGAGGCTGGTGGGCCTTTGGTACCGGTGCTTTAGGTGATATGGCATGCCATATTATGGATCCGGTTTACAGAATTCTGCCAATCCTTTATCCATCTTCTGTAGAATGCAGCCTGGCTACTATATGGAAAGAAATGTGGAACGATTCCCTGAACCAGGATAGCTGTCCTCCATCATCAATCATCCATCTGGATTATCCCAGAACTGATGGAAAAGGAAATATCAAAGTTTCCTGGTACGATGGCGGACTTCTCCCTCAAAGACCCGATGAACTTTTGCCGGAAGAAGCTTTTGGTAACTGGGATGGTGGTGTTTTGTTTGAAGGTACCAAAGGAAAAATCCTGGCTGATTGCTATGGAGCAAACCCTCGCTTGCTGCCAACAAAATTGATGAAGGAATCAACAATGCCTAAAGAAACCATTAAGCGTGTTCCTGAGGGTCACTATATCCAATGGGTCAATGCATGTATTGCCGGACATGGTAAAGGCGAAACAAGTTCTCCATTTGAATTTGCCGGACCATTTACTGAAAGTATTCTCATCAGTAACCTCGCCATTAGAAGTTATATGTTACAGAATACTAAAGGTAAAGGTTGGGAAGACAAATGGCTGGGTAGAAAGAAACTGTTGTGGGATGCGAAAAATCTCAAAGTCACCAACTTTGATGACGCGAATCAATGGGTGAAAAGAGATTATCGCGATGGCTACTCAATCAATGTATAATATGAAAAACTGATAAAATAAAAAGTGGAGCAACAACAGCTTCACTTTTTTCTTTTTCGGGCCCGCCCTTCGAAGGATTTTTTTATTTTCATATCACTAAACGATTTTCTATGCGCCGGCCTGCATTACTTTCAATTTTTGTGATTCTTTTTCCAGCCTCCTTATTTTGCCAGACTGCTTCCTTAAATCCCCAATGGGCAAATGGTTTCTGGCATGCGAAATGGATCGCAAAAGACCGGCAGTCAGACACCCAGTTTGGAGTTTATCATTTCAGAAAAACTTTCAACCTGGATTCAAAGCCCGCAACTTTTGTTGTAAATGTCTCAGCAGACAATCGGTATCGCTTATTTGTAAATGGACATTCAGTTGCAACAGGACCTGCGAGAAGTGATCTTGCTAATTGGAATTTTGAAACGATAGATATCTCCCCATTTTTAGTTGCGGGAAAAAATACCATCGCATCTACAGTTTGGAATTTTGGTGAATACAGGCCATATTCCCAAATAAGTTTTCAAACTGCATTTATCCTTCAGGGAAATACCAGTGCCGAGGAAATAATTAATACCAACGAATCCTGGAAAGTAATTCGCGATTCTGCCTATACAGCTCTTCCAATCGACAGAAATAAAATGCAGACTTATGTTGTAACTGCCGAAGGAGAAAATGTAGATGCGCAGAAATATTCATGGGGATTTGAAAAAAATGATTTCGATGACAGTAAATGGTCGGGGGCTGCGCAACTTTGGTATCCTTCTAAAAGCAGGACCTATGGAACCGACGGAAACTGGCAACTTGTTCCACGAACTATTCCTCTGGCAGAAGAAAAAATTGAAAGGCTCCAGTCAGTAAGAAGATCATCAGGCTCGATACCTTCCGGAAATTTTCTAAATGGGAATTCGCCATTTGTTATCCCCGCCAATAGCACCATTACCATATTACTGGATCAGGCCCATGAAACAAACGCTTATCCGGTACTGTTAGTCAGTGGCGGAAAAGATGCAGAGATTACACTTACCTATGCAGAAGCTTTAGTAGACTCCGCAAGGAATAAAGGAAACAGGAATGAAATAGAAAATAAAAAAATATTCGGTATCCAGGATCGATATGTTGCCGATGGAGGAACAAATCGCAATTATAGCCCTCTCTTCTTTAGAACTTTTCGCTATTTGCAATTAGAGATTCACACCAAAAATGACGCGCTTACACTTAATGATATTTATGGCATTTTCACCGGGTATCCTTTTGAACAAAAAGCGATATTCAATTCAGGTCAAAAAAACCTTGATAGCATTTGGAGTGTGGGTTGGAGAACAGCCAGACTCTGTGCAGTTGATACTTACTTTGATTGTCCTTATTATGAGCAGTTGCAGTATGTTGGCGATACACGCATTCAGGCAATGATATCTCTTTATGTTGGAGGTGATGATCGCCTGATGAAAAAAGCAATCGAAGATTTATCTCATTCTTTTATTCCTGACGGTTTAACGCAAAGCAGGTATCCTTCCCGTGATCTGCAGGTAATACCTACATTTTCCCTATGGTGGGTTTGCATGATACATGATTATTGGATGAATAGAAAAGATGATGCCTTTGTAAAATCACATTTGGATGGCATTGAAAAAGTATTGAACTGGTACCAGCAAAGATTGGCTGCAAATGGCATGTTAGGACCCTTGCAATGGTGGCAGTTTGCCGATTGGAGCTGGCCATGGGTAGATAGCATCAGGGTCGGTGGCGTTCCGCCAGGCGCAAGTAAAGGTGGTTCTACTCTCATAACGCTTCAATTCGCTTATACATTGCAGAGAGCATCACAACTCATGAAAGCTTTTGGCAAAAATGATTTGGCCATTAATTATGCAAATCTGGCTATCAGCCTAACTGGCAAAACTTTAAATCTTTGCTGGGATGATAAAAAGAAAATGCTGGCTGATACCTATGCAAAAGATGAGTTTAGTCAGCATTCAAATATCATGGGCATTCTTACTGATGCAATTCCTGAAGGAAAACAAAAAGAACTGATGGAGAAAATTCTTTCTGATACATCGATCACCCAATGCACTTATTATTTTAAGTTCTATTTATTTGAAGCATTGAAAAAAGTGAAAATGGGAGACAGGTACCTGGGTCTGCTCGAACCCTGGCAGGATATGATAAAAAGAGGGCTAACCACTTTTGCTGAAAATCCTGAACCTGTTCGTTCCGACTGTCATGCCTGGAGTGCATCGCCTTTGTATGAATTCCTGACTACAGTATGTGGAATCAATTCAGCATCTCCCGGATTTTCCAAAGTGAGAATTGAACCATATCTCGATAACCTGAACAAAATTTCGGGAAGTGTTCCTCATCCAAAGGGTTCAGTAGATGTCAATTTGGAAAAATCTGGCAACGGACTAAAGGCAGAAGTTAGTTTGCCTGCAGGCGTTAGTGGAGAATTTATTTGGAAAGGGAAATCGACCCCACTAAAGCCCGGGCGGCAAAATTTGAATTTATAAATTCTGGGGAATTATTTTAAATAAGCACGAAGCATCCATGCAATTTTTTCATGTTTCTCCATTACGCCTGTGAAAAAATCTGCAGTTCCTGCGTCGTTCAATTCTTCATCTGCGGTTTTAATATCGTTCCGCAACATTTTAATAATTGTTTCGTGATCGCCCAACAGATTCTTTACCTGCTTCTGTTGGTCAGTTGTATTCCCGGGTTCTGTTAGTTGTGTGAGGGCAAGATAATCCTTTAACCTGCCTTCGGCATAATGACCAATGGAGCGAACCCTTTCGGCAATATCATCTATCAACTGTGCCAGTTCCTCATACTGGCCTTCAGAAAATTTATGCATCTCCATAAAATTGTCACCCTCGTAATTCCAATGGTAATTTCTTGTTTTGGCATATAGAACCTGCTCATCCGCCAACAGTTTGTTTAGTAACAAAGCGATCTTTTGCGCATTCTTATCCGTTAATCCAATGTTAGCTTTCATGACAAAATAGTTTTGAATTGAAAATTTGAAGACCCTTTCAAAGGTCAAATAATTTTCAAAACAAACAAAAATGCGTTTCAAAAGTTCGTCAACGCATCTATTCTTTTCTTAAACAGGATTATTCTGAAATAATGTCTGAAAGAGTAATGAGTTCATTTTGCTTGTAACGATTCTTTTCATCGTCGAAGCATTTCGAAAATTCTTCCAGCAAATGCTGAAGCATTCTTTTGTGGGAAAGCGGCTTAAAATAAGATGGAGTGGGGGGTACCGATATCCTGCTGAAATAATTTTCTACATCTTTTTGAGTATAAATCTGCCCATTCATAGGGTCAATATAAAAATGGATCTTATTAGGGTTCGATTTTTCTCCACTGAAATACTCGTGCGAAGTGTCGAAATATGCAAGGATATACTGACGGGGAATATTAATCATTTGCACCGGAATATCAAGCATCTGGCATAAAAGCTGGTACATGATTCCGTTAGTGATGGAGTTACCACGATGCGTCTCCAACACTTTATTCAATAAAAATTCTTCCGGATACTGGTACGAAACCTCAACTCCTTTGAATTTATAATAGGCAAATAATATTCGATTCACCACATTTACCTGCTCAAGGGCGGTAAGATAGCTATTTAATTCAAGCCAGATATTTCTCCTGATTTTTTCCATTTCCTGGGTCACAGTTGAAGTCATCAGGTCGGGAAATTGATACTGCGAAACAAGAAGGGCACCTTCCAAAAGATCCTGGTAATCTTTTTTTGCATAAGTGGTAAAATCAGCCTGCAAATCCTGGAAATGTAAACGATGGATCAGCAACTCTATTCTTTCCTGTATCTCTTCATTTGGGGTATTTTCCCAAAGATTTTCGAGGTTAGGAATGATAGGTTTCCCATAAGTTACAATGCGGTCACTTACCGTTGTATAGACTTCAGCGTCCGGGTCATCTATGAGATGCAGTAGGGCTGATATTTCTCGTGTCTCTTCCATTTAAAAGGGTCTGATTATTAAATAGACGTACGAATAGTTCAAAATATTGTTAAGGGCTTCTGAAAATAAATATCGGGTGAAGTTCGTTACGCCCGGAATTCATTTTATCCACAAACACTTTAAAATTGTTAATACTGCAAAAAACATGCGCCTGTAATTTGAAGCAATTACAGGCGCAATAGAGGTTGTATAAGGTTTGAGAATGTAGAATTAAATCAACATAACTAGCTAGCTTTTTTCTTTCTGAAACTTTTTTTGGGCGGATTTGCTTTTAATTCTTCGATGATTGCTTTCGCTTCTTCCAGAGTAATTTCAGCTGAGCGTTCCTGTTGCTCTTTCGTGAGTTTATAATTGCGAAGCCCCTGCTTAATGTACGGGCCATAGGGGCCTCTTAACACCTGAATTTTTTCCTTTTCAAAAACCTTAATGGTTCTCTGTTCTTTCGCTGCTCTTTTTTCAACCACAATAGGAATTGCTTCTTCCAGGGTTATACTATAAGGATCCAATTCCTTTGCCAGTGAATAAAACTTTTTGTCGTGTGCAATATATGGCCCGAATCTGCCAATACTAACAGTTACATCATGCCCTTCAAATTGTCCGAGATTACGTGGTAGCCTGAAAAGATCCATCGCTTCTTCCAATGAAATCGTTTCAATACTTTGAGTTGGTTTCAACTTTGCAAAACGTGGTTTTTCTTCGTCATCCTGGCTTCCAATTTGAACCATTGGACCATAACGCCCCATCCGCGCAATTACAGGTTTACCACTTGCAGCATCAGTCCCTAATTCCCTTTCGCCACTTATTCTTTCTGCCGTTTCAATTGTGTTATCGACGTCTTTCTTAAACGGACTGTAAAAATCATCAATCATTTTATTCCACTTCATCTTTCCCTGCGCCACTTCATCAAACTCTTCTTCAATTCTTGCAGTGAAACCATAGTCCATAATGTCATCAAAATATTGCTTCAGGAAATCTGTGACCACCAGTCCGAGATCCGTTGGAAACAATTTTGATTTTTCTGCACCAGTGGTTTCCTGGCTTGTTTCAGATGATATTTTATTTGATTTGAGGACCAATATTCTAAAATCTCTTTTCACACCTTCTTTATCTCTCTTTTCAACATAGCCTCTTTTCAAAATAGTAGATATTGTAGGAGCATAAGTAGATGGTCGACCGATACCTAATTCTTCCAGTTTTTTCACAAGAGAAGCTTCGGTAAATCTGGGAGCAGGCCTGCTAAATCTTTCAGTTGCTTTCATTTCTTTGAAGTCAAGAATTTGTCCAACTTCCAGTGGAGGCAACATAGATTCATCTGTATCATCTTCTGCAAGATCTTCTTCATCCCTGTCTTCGCGATAAACCTTTAAAAATCCTTCAAATTTCAAAACCTCACCCTGCGCAGTAAGATCTTCGTTGTTTGTAGAAATATTAATTTTCGCAATTGTCTTTTCGAGTTCTGCATCGGCCATCTGGCTCGCCATTGTTCTCTTCCAAATCAGTTCGTACAATTTTCTGCAATCAGCATCTTCAACCGTAAGTCTCTCCATCGCTGTTGGGCGAATAGCTTCGTGGGCTTCCTGAGCTGATTCGTTTTTGTTTTTGTACTTTCTTACTTCAACATATTCTTTGCCATACTGAGAAGTGATCTTCTTAGTAATGTCCGTCATAGCCGTATCACTCAAATTCACGCTATCGGTACGCATGTAAGTGATATTACCATTTTCATATAATTTTTGAGCGAGAACCATGGTGCGACTAACGGAATATCCCAGTTTTCTGGAAGCTTCCTGTTGCAGGGTGGAAGTTGTAAATGGTGCAGCCGGAGATTTGCGGGCGGGCTTTACCTGAACATCCCTTACTTTATATTTTGCATTTATGCAACTATTTAAAAAAGCTTCAGCTCCCTTAGCATTAGGATATTTATTTCCTTCCGCCTTAAATGTTACTGATTTCTTATTTGAATCTTTTGCACTAAACCAGGCTTCAACTTTAAATGTACTTGCCGGAGTAAATGCATTTATTTCTCTTTCGCGTTCGGCAATCAATCTTACCGCAACACTTTGTACTCTTCCTGCGCTTAAATTATTACGCATGCTCATTTTACGCCAGAGCACGGGCGATAACTCAAAACCCACAATACGATCCAGAATCCTTCGGGCCTGCTGAGCATTTACCAGGTTCATATCTACAGTGCGCGGAGATTTTACAGCAGACTGTATGGCGGGTTTAGTGATCTCATGAAAAACAATTCGCTTGGTAGTTTTAGGATCCAAACCAAGGACCTCGCATAAATGCCAGCTAATCGCTTCTCCTTCGCGGTCCTCATCCGTTGCCAGCCATACTTCGTCAGATTTTTTAGCAAGCGATTTAAGTTCTTTTACAACTTTCTGTTTTTCTTCGGGAACTATATAGCTGGGCTTATAATTATTATTAATGTCTATTCCCATGTCCACCTTCTCCAGGTCACGGATATGCCCGTAACAACTCTTTACTTCAAAGTCATCGCCCAGGATCTTTTCAATAGTTTTGGCCTTTGCCGGAGACTCTACTATTAGTAAATTTTTAGCCATGTTTTTCTGCTCTCAACAGGTTAATAATTGTGTGTTGTCGGTAGTAAGCACTAGCGTATGATGGCAAATTATTTTATTCAATCCTTTGAAAATAAGTGTACTTTGACTTATTTACCGTTCATTTTCCATCAAATCGTAGGTTGCAATATTAAATTAAAGGGCGAACAAACAAAAAAAAATGAAAGTTGGGTAATTGATTCTTGAGCTTAACGGAAGCTTAAACTATTGCATCCACGTCCGTATCTGGCGGTGGATTTTCATGCTTTTTTTAAGATAATAATCTCCAAATTCATATAGTAAATTCCTTTTGATGAAGGTTGTAATAATTGGGTCTGGAAATGTTGCGACAGTCCTTGGAAAGAAAATCCTGGCTGCTGGTCATGAGATTTTGCAGGTGATGAGCCCGAATTTAGCTCATGCAAGAACGCTGGGGGATATATTGTTTTGTGAGGTAACCAATGATTTTAATAATGTGCATGCCGGTGGCGAGCTTTATTTGTTTGCCCTATCAGATTTCGCACTTGAAGGCATTCATGAAAAAATTAGCCTCTTTCATAGTCTGGCTGTTCACACAGCTGGCTCCGTTTCCAAATCTGTCTTCAAAAAAGTATCTACGAATTACGGCGTGTTGTATCCCTTGCAAAGTCTTAGAGCAAATACCGAAATATTGCCCGAAATTCCTTTTCTCATTGACGGAAATAACCCGGAAAGTCTGCTTCAGATCCAAACATTTGCCCACACGATCTCCGACAGAGTTGAACACGCTGATGATTTACAAAGATTAAAACTTCATGTAGCAGCTGTCATTTCTTCAAATTTTGCGAATCATTTATATGCGCTCGCCGAAGAATTCTGCGAAGCTGAGAAAGTAGATTTCAATCTGCTTCATCCACTGATATTAGAAACCGCATCCCGGGTTACTGATTATTCACCCAAAACTTTACAAACAGGTCCAGCCATTAGAAACGATGTACCAACGATGCGAAAACACAGTAAACTTCTCAAACCTTACCCCGTGCTAAGGAGGATATATAATCAGATATCGGAAAGCATTCACGATTTTTATAAAAGCAATCCCAATTCCTATTAAAAAGCCCCGCCGTTGCGAACGACAGGGCTCCGTGTCAACCTACCTCGTTTTAGGGCTAAGGCAAGTGTAATCACTCATTTAATGGGTCGAAAGGATTAGGGATGGGGGCAATTGCTTTTATTCATTAATGACAGCAGTATTTGCTTCAGATAATTTTTTAAGGTTACCAAGACCCTGATTAAAATGTTTTCCCATCACAATGTTGCTAAACAGTCCTATATACCTATCCAGCGGACTATTACCCAGATTCGCAAACATGTGCCAAACAACTTTAGTTCCTTTGCCAGCTGGCTCCAGCGCCCAGCAATACCTCAATTCAGGTTGCTCAGGGAACCAGAGATCAACTTCTACTTTATTATAAGGAATACATTCAGTAATCGTAAGTCTTCCCGAACCAACTTCACCATATTCGCTTTCCCAACTAAACCATGCACCTTTGCCTTCTGTTTTCGAGCCATATACCACTTTCCAGTTTGGATCCATTTGATTCCAGGGCATCCATTTATCATAAGTCTTAACATTATTCAGATAAGCAAAAACTGTTTGGGGTCGGGCATTAATTTGAAGACTTCGCTCTACATGCACCTTCGAAGGAAGGAAAAATGACACCAATAACAGTAAAACAAATAAAGAGACAAGGATTAGCACAAATCTTTTCAGAAACCTCATGGTAATTTGGATGTTTTGATAGACGGAGATCGAAGAAATAGATAAGGCGCCACAAATTATAAATTGCATATGTCATTTGCAAGAAATTCCCAATTCCAAAAAAAATAATTTTCATTTTGACCTTTATTTTTTGACCAGAATTTTGAATGATTTTGACAGGATCGTTTTGTAGAGTAGGTTTGTGAATACTGAGGTGTTAAAAGAGTCAGCCAAAAACTAACACTCATTTGTAGAACTTATCAAACTAAACTCGTGAACGTTCTCGAAAAATTTAAGAATATAAAATGTTTTGTGTTTGATGTAGATGGCGTCCTTTCGGATGGCAGCCTGTTAATTTTGCCGGGTGGGGAGTTTGTACGGAGAATGAATATTAAAGACGGATATGCACTCCAGTATGCTATAAAAAGCGGATATAAAATCGCAGTTATCACAGGATCTTATTCAGACGCTGTCGTTGCACGTTTAAGTCATCTTGGCATCAGGGATGTATTCCAAAGAGAGTCCGATAAAAAAGCGAGGCTCGAATTTTATATGAATCAACATCAATTGCAAAAAGAAGAAATTTTGTATATGGGTGACGATATTCCTGATATAACGGTGATGCAGTTCGCGGGACTGGCCTGCTGCCCGTCTGATGCTGTTAATGATGTGAAAGAAATTTCCGCTTATATTTCGCCATTTAAAGGAGGAGAAGGCTGTGTTAGGGATGTTATTGAAAAAGTTCTTCGATTAAATTCACAATGGGCCTTAGACGGATCCGTAAGAAGTATTTAATATTCAAAAATAATCCTGATCACAATCACAAAATATTCTTCCTGGCATTTACTATCCTGAATTTTAATTATGAATCTTGTTGGTGCATTTTTAAGGCTCATTAGGTTTCCTAACCTGTTTTTTATTGCCGTTACCCAATTCCTATTTTATTTCTGCATAGTCGTTCCGCGAATTCATGAAGGTCATTTTCAAATTACTGAAGAATTTAAATTATTTCTCATACTTGTTTCTTCATCTCTTTCCATCGCAGCAGGTGGTTATGTAATCAATGATTATTTCGACTTAAACATCGATCAGATCAATAAACCATCTAAAATGGTTGTGGAAAAACTGATACATCGCAGGTGGGCAATCATTTGGCACTGGTTATTTTCTACGGCGGGTGTTGTAATGAGTTCTTACCTTTCCTTTGTAACTCATAACTGGTTAATCGGACTTTCAAATACATTTTGCGTTTTACTTCTCTGGTTTTACTCCACTACATTTAAAAAGAAATTGCTGGTAGGTAACATAATCATCTCATTACTCACGGCCTGGGTAGTATTAGTGGTTTATTTTTTTGTGGACGAATATCCCGCCACATTATTAACGAATATTGAAAAGCCAGATGAGCTGATGCTTCGTAAAATATTCCGACTCGCTTTTCTTTATGGAGGATTTGCATTTATCATTTCTCTCATTAGGGAAGTTGTGAAAGATATTGAGGATATGGAAGGTGATTCGCGCTATGGTTGCAAAACAATGCCAATTGTTTGGTGCATTCCTGTTGCAAAAGTCTTCACAGCAGTTTGGCTCATCGTTCTGATAGGTGCAGTTGGCGTTGTGCAATTTTATGCGCTTCGTCTCGGTTGGTGGATTAGTGTGATCTATGGCGTTACTCTCATAATATTACCGCTCATTTGGATTTTTAGAAAACTCTTTACTGCTTCGGTGGTTAGCGATTTCAGTAAATTGAGCGCTACTATTAAGTTGGTAATGCTCACCGGTATTTTATCGATGATATTCTTTAAAATTTACAGTTGATGCGAAAATTTGTCCTTGCTTCGCAATCACCGCGAAGAAAGCAATTACTAGAATGGGCCGAAGCAGAATTTGATATAATAGTTGGACAAACTGATGAATCTTATCCTGATAATTTATCGCCCGAAGAAGTGTCAATTCATATCGCACGCAATAAAGCACTTAAAGTTCAGGCTTCAGATATTTACAGGCGATATGATAATAACACAGTGATACTAGCGGCAGATACGCTGGTTGTGCTGGGATCTGAAATTATAGGTAAACCTGCCGACCGGGAAGAAGCAATAAAAATTCTAACAAGTCTCTCAGGCAGGGTTCACCAGGTGATTACGGGTGTGGTATTATTGAATGGCAATAAGACCAAAGAATTTGCAGATACAACCAAAGTAAGTTTTCACGAATTATCAAGAGATCAAATTGAATTTTATATTGACAAATACAATCCATACGATAAGGCCGGATCTTATGCCATACAGGAGTGGATCGGAGTTGTAGGTATAAAATCCGTTGAAGGCGACTTTTATAATGTAATGGGTTTGCCGGTTAGCCGAGTCCTGAAAGCTTTAAACGAGATGGAATCAAACTAATATTAAAATTTGCAACGAGCAGCATATTACTTACGTTTTTTCCTCTTCTTTTTTCAAGAAAACTTCGATTGAACTCTGTTGTTTCTCCATTGATCCTTTTTTTATTGATGCGTAGTTTAACGGTAAGCCTTTGTTGTTGAAAATAGTGCAGCGAAGGAATAACTATGACAGAACGCCTGCTTCAATTTATTTGGAAGATGCAATATTTTAATTCTTCCAACCTGGAAACCACTGACAGAGATTCCCTTTACATACTATATCCTGGAATTTGGAATTCACACCAGGGACCGGATTTCAAAGATGCAAGAATTCGACTTAACCAAACCCCATGGGCCGGGAACATAGAACTGCATCTTAAATCATCTCATTGGAATTTGCATAAACATAGTGAAGACTGGAATTATGATAATATCATACTTCATGTTGTTTGGGAAAATGATATGACGATTTTTAATGTTTCCGGAAATCCAATTCCAACATTAGAACTCCAGGACAAAGTTTCAAAACTCCTCTTAGAAAAATATGAAGAATTGATGAAATCGAAAATGTCAGTCCCATGCGCTGGCATGTTGCTCCAGGTAGAAGGACTTACATGGACTTCATGGAAAGAAAGGCTTCTGATTGAAAGATTAATTCATAAATCCGGTCAAATTGAGAATCATTTGATGGAATGTAATAATCATTGGGAAGAAGTGTTTTGGTGGACCATTGCAAAGAATTTTGGGATGCATCAAAACAGCGAAAGCTTTGAAGCTATTGCCAGGTCTATCCCTCTCAAAATCCTTATAAAACATAAAAAACAAATTCACCAGCTGGAAGCATTTTTGTTGGGACAGGCGGGATTACTTGAAAAAAATTTTGAGGATAAATACGCAGAGTTACTTAGGAAAGAATATCAATTTCTCAAGGAAAAATATCAGCTCCATGAAATTCAGGGGCCTATTCATTTCCTCCGAATGAGACCTGGAAATTTTCCGAGTATCAGGTTGGCGCAATTAGCAATGCTGATACACCAGTCTTCACATTTGTTTGCAAAAATCAGGGAATCGGATTCCCTTCAGGACGTAAAAGATTTATTTTCCGTAACAGCTAATGATTATTGGCACTACCGGTATACTATGGATGAACCATCTCCTTACAAACCAAAAACCCTGGGAAAACAAATGGTCGATAGCTTAATCATTAATACCATTGTTCCCGTATTATTTGCTTATGGCAATCTTAATAATTGTGACCTTGAAAAGCAACGCGCTTTACAATGGTTGCAAGCCACGGGTCCTGAGACAAATACCATAACCGATGAATGGAAAAGAATTGGCGTTCATGTACAAAATGCATCCGATTCGCAGGCACTGCTTGAATTGTTTCATTCTTATTGCGAAAAGAAAAAATGCCTGGACTGTGCCATTGGAAATGCAATGCTCAGGATAACGTTAACAAACTAAAATTGGGTTCAATACTAAGGCATTGACAGTACAGGATGCCAGTTAAATTGAATATTAAGTTTGATATCAGGATTGATGCTGTAAATTACCGGACAAGTATGTGCAGCCCTCTCCAAAATCACTCTTTGTTTTTCATCCGGTTTCAAACCTTCCGGGAAATGAAATGTTAAATTTATACCACCTATTCTTCGAGGGTCGGCAGCCATAATTTTTTCAATTTCAATTTTCACTCCCTTGAGATCTACATTTAAATCTCTTGCTTTAATGCCCATAATTGTGAGCATGCAGCTGCCCAGGGCAGTTGCTACGAGGTCTGATGGAGAAAATCTTTCTCCTTTTCCCTGGTTGTCTAACGGGGCATCGGTCTCAATAGTAACTCCTGACCGAAGATGGGTACAAACCGTACGTAGATTTTCATCGTACTCTACAGTTGAAGTCATTGTATTAATTTTCCATAAATTTACGTCTAAAGAATCTAAATAATAAGCCGTGAAGAAAATCAGTCTGGCCTGTATAATGCTTCTAGTTTCAACTTTTCTCTTTGCGCAGCAGGCTCCCGATAAGAAAACGAAGAGTGAAAAGAAAAAAGAGAAGAAGGATCGTATTAATGAAATGATTAAAATGGAAGAAGAAGGTGAACCGGCATTTCACAAGCAAAGCGCATTTGGATTCAAACTGAATACTGACGGATGGGGAATTTCATATGAATTTGGAAAAATTCGAACTGTAACGAAGGCAACCGTTTTTCAAATCGAATTCAACGAAAAGAAACATCCAAAAGAAGAAAAGCAAAGCAATTCACAACCTGTTGGTGGCGGTTTCTACTTATTAGGCAATCCCTTTATTTACGGAAAGAAAAATATTTTCTATCAACTTAAATTAGGCGTTGGGCAACAAATTAGATTTGGTGGCAAGGGAAATAAAAATGGTGTTGCTGTCTATGGTATGGTTGTAGGTGGTTTTTCGGCTGGTTTGTTAAGGCCCTATTATATTGAGGTAGCTGATTCTACTGGAGAAAATGTAGACATAAAATACACACCCAGCGACAGCGCTCTGTTTCTAAGCAACAGAATCATTGGTGGCACAGGGCTGGCCAAAGGTTGGGGAGAGATGAAATTTGCACCCGGGTTACACTTAAAGACCGCACTGCGATTTGATTATAATCGATTTAATTACTTCATATCTGCAATTGAGGTAGGGTTTAATGCTGAATACTATTTCAAGGAAATTGACCAAATGGTCCTAAACAGTCCTAAGAATTTCTTCCTGAATGCCTACATCTCGCTCTTATTTGGCAAACGAAAGTAACTGAGTTAATTTTACAGATTAATTGCCTTTATAACCGCCCGGAACAATGGGAGTCTGAATTTGTTAATATATGTGCCATTGGCATTAATTATCCATCCTAAAACAATGAAGGAACTTACAGTAATAAATGAAGCAGCGGAACAAAAGCCCAAAAAGCCAGATTGGCTAAGGGTGAAACTTCCCATAGGTGAAAGCTATAAGAACGTTAGAAACCTCGTAGATACTCATAAACTCCACACAATTTGTGAAAGCGGTAATTGTCCAAATATGGGCGAATGCTGGGGCGCCGGAACTGCTACATTCATGATCCTTGGAAATATTTGTACCAGGAGCTGCGGATTTTGTGCGGTAGCCACAGGAAGACCTGAAGCAGTTGATTGGGACGAACCCCAAAGGGTAGCCGAAGCCATTTTTCTCATGAAAGTAAAACATGCAGTAATTACTTCTGTTGACCGTGATGAAATCAAGGATGGCGGCAGTATTATCTGGTACAATACAATTAAAGCAGTAAAGGCTCTTAATCCTGATACTACGCTTGAAACGCTGATACCCGATTTTAAAGGAGAAAAAGAAAATATTCAAAGAATCGTTGACGCATCTCCAGAAGTAGTTTCTCACAACGTTGAAACAGTCGAAAGGCTTACCCGCCAGGTAAGAATTCAGGCTAAATACAGAAGAAGTATGGATGTGCTGAGGTACCTGAAAGAAAACGGAATGCGTACCAAGTCAGGAATCATGTTAGGACTTGGGGAGCAGAAAGCAGAAGTGCTCCAAACGATGCAGGATCTCCGTGATAATGGGGTAGATGTTATTACACTCGGACAATACTTACAACCAACGCGTAAACATTTGCCTGTTTTGAGATTTGTACATCCAACAGAATTTGCGGAATACAGAGAAGCCGGATATGAAATGGGATTTGATTACGTTGAAAGCGGTCCACTTGTAAGATCATCCTATCATAGCGAACGACATGTATTTGCCGGTATAGGCAAAAAAGAATGGGAGCAGCAACAGTCAGCTTCAATGCATTGATTCATTACTGATCCCAATACTTATTTAGAATTCTAATTACAATTTAATTTTTAAGTTCCCACACAAGCGCGCTTGCGCCAAGAATAGCAGCATCTGCTTCTTTCAGTTCACTAAATATCAGTTTTACTTTATTTCTGAAAATTGGGAGAAGGTTTTTCTCCATGCTTTCTTTTGTAGGTTTTAGGATCAGATCACCGGCTTTTGTCATTCCTCCAAATAAAATAATTGCTTCAGGCGAAGAGAACATCACAAAATTTGCAAGCGCCAATCCAAGGATCATTCCTGTATACTGATAAACTTCTTTAGCGATTGCATCTCCCTGTATGGCACAATCATAAACAATACGCGAATCAATTTCTTCTCGCGGATGATTTCGAAGCAGGCTATCTTCTTTTGGCCTTGCATCCAGGAACTCCTTAGCAGTATTTGCTACGCCGGTTGCAGAAGCATAAGTTTCTAAAGAACCCAACATGCCGGTGCCCGCGTGAATCCTGCCGTTTGGAATGATAGTAGTATGCCCCAGTTCGCCTGCAAATCCATCATGGCCATAAATCAAATGTCCATTTGCAACAATGCCACTTCCAACTCCGGTGCCGAGAGTTATCATAATAAAATCCTTCATTCCCTTTGCTGCACCATACATCATTTCGCCTACGGCAGCAGCGTTAGCGTCATTAGTAAGCGCTGCAGGAACACCAAATTTATCGGTGACCATTTGTGCCAATGGTATTACGCCCTTCCAGGTTAGGTTAGGTGCATATTCAATTGTTCCGCTGTAATAATTTCCATTAGGTGCTCCTATACCAATACCTCTTATCACGTTAATTCCTCCCACCTGCTCAATTGCAGGAGTGAGCGCAGCATGCAATTCATTAATATAGTTTTCTACTTTTTCATGTTTACGAGACGAAATTGCACCACGGTATAAAATATCTCCACGGTGATCTACGACTCCAAATACCGTGTTGGTACCTCCAATATCAATGCCTATGGCATATTCCTGTTTCATAATTTATGATTCTCCCGACAGCTGTGTGATTTTTTGTTGATAAGGTATAATTAATGGCCACCACCAATTTGCTGGTCGAAATCGAGACCCTGTGCATGTAGAACGCTTTTCAGTTTTAATGAAAGCCATGCAAGGAACGCGAAACAAATGGCAGCTACAATATATGAATCGTGAAAACCTATGTCATGAATATCGCCTAATGATCCCTGTAATGGTGGAATAACTGCTCCTCCCAGAATCATCATGATCAAAAAAGCGGAGCCCTGACTAGTGTATTTTCCGAGTCCTCCAACACCCAATGAGAATATACATGGCCACATTACCGAACAGAATAAACCTCCGGCCATGAATGCATACACCGATACAATACCATGGGTCAATAAACCTACGACCATTGCAACAGAGGCAAGAACCGAAACCGTAAACAAAGTCTTAACCGGCTTTTCCTGTCCATAAAAAAATGCAGCAATAGCAATAACAATACAAATTGCGTAAGCATATAAATCTGAAACGTCATTTCCATTAATTCTGTTCGCCGTAAGAATTACGGCAAACGCAACAAATGGTACGATAATCGTAGCAATTTTTCTGGCAGATTTCGATAAATTGAATACACTCACCGCTCCGGTCCAGCGGCCGATCATTAAACTTCCCCAGTAAAGAGAAATATACTTTGAAATTTTGCTTTCATCCAAACCTAAATCGGTAAGGTAGCCTGGTGATTTAAGCAAGGCTCCAAAGTTGTTATCGATAGTAACCTCAACACCTACGTAAACAAAAATCCCAATCATACCGAATATTAATTGCTGATATTTCATCGCACCCCATCCATCGTTATTCTTTACTGCACTACTATTCGATGAAAATAAAATGAAGATGATGCAGGCTAAAGTAACCAGCAATAAAGGAAGCTTATGGATTTCGGTAAGTTGTCCAACAATTATTATAGCGATAATAACTCCAGTCATTATCAGAAGCGATTTTGCAGCTTTATTGGCCAACTCGAATTTTTCTTCATTTTTACCGCTGGGTAATTTTGAAAAAGTGAAGAATAAAGCGACAGCGGCAAATACGCCGGCAACAATCAGGTAGAGATTATTAATGTTGGTTACAGTAACATTTTTATGTTCACCTCCAACAGATCCAAAGAGGAAAAAGCTTACAATGATTGGCCCAAGTGTGGTACCAAAAGAATTAACACCCCCACCCAGGTTCAGACGGTGGGAACCTGTTGAAGGATCGCCTAATAAAATCGCGAATGGTTGAGCACAGGTTTGTTGCAGAGAAAATCCAAGAGCAACTACAAAAAAAGAGGCCAGGATTGCAGGGAAAGAATTTGCGTTTGCAGAAGGGATAATTAATAAGGCTCCTACAACAGAAATCCAAAGCCCATAGATAATTCCTTTCTTATATCCGATCCGGTTCAGGATATCGTACTTGAGGGAATTTGAAATTAAAAACAAAATCAAAGAACCAATAAAATAAGCTCCGTAAAATGCGGAGCCTATAAGCTGGGATTGAAATTGATTAAGATGAAAATGTGTTTTACAAAACGGGATGAAAATACTGTTTGATGCAGCGATAAATCCCCAGAAAAAAAATACGATAACCAAAGTCGCGAGCGCTCCGGTATTAGTTGGTTGCTTAGCTTGGGTCATGTTTTGAATCGTTGGTTTTGTTTCGAAAGTTGAAAGTAAAAAGATTTTCGCAGCATAAAAATTTTTTCGGATTCTATATAAACAAAGAAAAATCCTTCCTAAATTGAAAAAGAAACGACTTAACCCGGAGATTTTCAAATGGAGATCATTCACGTCAGTGCAGAATGTTACCCGGTAGCCAAGGCAGGTGGATTAGGTGATGTGGTTGGCGCCCTTCCCAAATATCAAAACGAATCTGGACATATCGCCAAAGTGGTGATGCCAATGTATAGAACCAAATTCCTGCTGGAAAATGAATGGGAAGTGGTTCATAAAGGGCGAACTAATCTTGGCGACTGGTGGTTTGATTATACCATCATAAAAGAAAAAACGAATAAACTCGGGTTCGACCTTTACCTGGTAGACATTTACGGACTTCTTGATCGGGATAAAGTTTATGGTTATGCCGACGATTCCGAAAGATTTACTGCTTTTCAAATTTGCGTGGTAGACTGGATTTCTGTATGGGGACATCAACCTGATGTGGTCCACGTTCATGATCACCACACTGCACTTATCCCTTTCATTTTGCGCTACTGCTACAAATACCAACATCTCGCAAATATTCCAACTGTACTCACCATTCATAATGCACAATACCAGGGTTGGCTGGGTTGGGATAAGAGTTATTACCTGCCACCATGGGATCCATGGAAATGGGGAATGCTCGAATGGAACAATTCGATCAACCCATTAGCTTCCGGAATTAAATGCGCCTGGAAAGTGACCACCGTTAGTTGGAGCTACCTTGACGAGTTGAAACATTCGGCAAATGGATTAGAATCACTGTTTGAATATGAAAAAGGAAAATGTGTCGGAATTTTAAATGGAATTGATACGGGCGTATGGGATCCTGCTAAAGACAAGTATATTGAAAACCATTTTACATCTGTAACCTCAGATGAAGGTAAAAAAACCAATAAGCAAATCCTTTGCGATACATTTGGACTGGATCCTCAAAAACCACTTATTGTATTTATAGGCCGACTTGTTGGCGAAAAAGGTGCTGATATTCTTCCCACAGTAATTAGCGATGCATATTATTACATCGGAAGAAAAATGTGTTTTCTGATACTGGGTAGCGGATTTCCGGAAGTAGAAGAACAACTTGAAAGGCTGAAACAACTTTCGCAGAACGATTATAATGTCTATATTGGATATAACGAATCTTTAAGTCACCTCATGTATGCAGGAGCCGATTACCTGTTGATGCCTTCGAGAGTTGAACCATGCGGACTGAACCAGATGTATTCAATGAGATATGGTACTGTTCCAATGGTTAGGCGAACCGGAGGATTGAAAGACACGGTTATTGATTATGGTGAAGATGGAGGTTATGGTATAGTTTATAATTGGGCCTCGGTTGGTGATGTAACGCATGGCATTTGGAGAGCCGTAGAATTGTATAACGATAAGAAAAAAGTAAAGTCCATTCGTGACAAAATGATGCATTTGGATTTTAGCTGGGAAACCAGTGTAAAACAATACATCGAAGTATATCGCAGCCTACGATAAAATTATTCCATCTAAAATTTTTAAGATTATGCATAAAGGAGTGATCGCTGTCATACTGGGAGGAGGTGCCGGCTCCAGGCTTTATCCGCTTACCGCCACCAGAAGCAAACCAGCTGTGCCAATTGCAGGGAAGTACCGTCTTGTTGATATCCCTATATCAAATTGTCTCAATTCAGAAATCAGCAGGATGTACGTATTGACCCAATTCAATTCTGCATCCTTAAACAAGCACATTAAAAACACCTATCATTTCAGCATTTTTAGTTCAGCTTTTGTCGACATTTTAGCGGCTGAACAAACTCCGGATAACCCGGGATGGTTCCAGGGTACAGCTGATGCAGTTCGCCAATCACTCCGTCATCTTCAACAACAGGATTTTGATTACTGTCTCATTCTTTCTGGCGACCAGTTATATCAGATGGATTTTGCAGAAATGCTCGAGAATCATATTTCAAAAAAGGCCGACATCACCATAGCTACCATTCCTGTAGCTGAAAGAGAGGCCCCTGAATTCGGAATATTAAAATCCGACAAGGAACATTATATCACATCGTTTGTTGAGAAGCCAAAGAAGGAGGTATTACCTCAATGGGTAAGCGATACCGGTGCAGATATGAAAAAAGCCGGAAGAATTTATCTGGCTTCCATGGGTATTTACCTTTTCAACAGAAAGCTGTTATTTGAACTGTTGATGGAAGAAAATAAAGATGCAACTGATTTTGGTAAAGAAATTATTCCATCATCTATCAACAAACATAAAGTTTCAAGCTTCCAGTACGAGGGTTACTGGACTGACATTGGGAATATTTATTCGTTCTTCGAAGCGAATCTCGCATTGACTCAGGATATTCCACCTTTCAATTTATTTGACAATTCAAAGGCAGTTTATACGCGTGCCCGTATGCTTCCACCAGCGAAAATCAGCGGAAGCACTCTCGAAAAGACCGTAATTGCAGAAGGTTGTATTATCAATGCATCCAGAGTTGAGAATTCAGTTATGGGTATAAGAACGAGAATAGGGACAGGGACGACTATTGTAAGTACTTATATCATGGGTTGTGATTATTATGAAACTATTGAAGAGATGAATAATGCACAGGCCCGTGGATTACCAAAGATTGGAATAGGAGAGAGATGTTATATCAGGAATGCAATCATTGATAAAAATTGCAGAATAGGAAATGATGTCAGGATCAATGGGGGAGCACATCTGCCCGATTCAGATCATCCTCTTTACACGGTCAAAGATGGAATTGTGGTTGTAAAGAAAGGATCTATTTTGCCTGATGGTTTTGTAATCTGATTTTAAACTAAGCCAAATATGAAAAACATCCTGCTCTGCGGGATGTTTATTTTTATAAGGATTCAATCATCCAGCAATTAAAAAATAAATATGGCGTCGACACCAGCGCACAAACCGGTTTCAGGAGATTCCAAATTAGATCCTAAACCCAAACTCAGCATTTGGCAGATATTTACCATGAGCTTTGGATTCTTCGGAATACAATTTGGATTTGCTTTGCAAAACGGAAACACCAGCCGCATCCTTAGATCCTTCGGCGCCGACGTAGACCAACTACCAATGTTCTGGATTGTTGCACCGTTGGTCGGCATGATTGTACAACCACTGATCGGCCATTATAGCGACAGAACCTGGAACAGGCTGGGCAGAAGAAAACCTTATTTTCTCACTGGAGCATTATTGTCTTCGGCAGCATTAGTGTTTTTGCCAAATTCCGGATCCCTTGCCGGACTTATTCCCGCTCTTTGGATTGGTGCAGGAATGGTTATGGTCATGGATGCATCATTCAATATTGCAATGGAACCATTTCGTGCATTAGTTGCTGATAATTTGCCGGATCAGCAACGAACCCTTGGGTTCAGCATACAAACCTTTCTAATAGGGCTAGGCGCCGTAATCGGTTCTTACCTTCCGGGAGTACTGGCCGATAGAGGATTTAGTATGGAGCCTGGTAAAAATGGAGTCGCTGATAACATCAAATACTCCTTTTACATTGGAGCCGCTGTTTTTGTTACAGCCATTCTCATTACAGTTTTATTTAGCAAAGAATATCCACCAGGTCAATACGAAAAATATCATGGCAAACCTGAACCATCAGAACACCAGGGAATTTCGGAAATCGCAAAAGATTTTAAAAAAATGCCCCGAACGATGAAACAGCTGGGGCTCGTTCAGTTTTTCAGCTGGTTTGCACTTTTTTCAATGTGGGTATTTACAACCGATGCTGTAGCCACACATGTATACGGACTCAGCGGCGACTACACGAAATCTATTGCTTACAATGAAGCCGGAAATAAAGTGAGTGAAGCATTTGGCGTTTATAATTTCATTGCAATGCTCTATGCACTTTGTTTACCTTTTATCGCAAAAGCCATTGGCAGAAAACTCACACATGCTATTTCCCTCATTGCGGGCGGCATTGGATTGATTTCTATTTTCTTTATTAAGGATCCTGCCATGCTGAAAATTTCAATGATTGGAGTAGGATTGGCCTGGGCCAGTATTCTCGCTATGCCTTATGTAATTCTTTCAGGTTCCATTCCGGCGGGCAAGCTTGGAATCTACATGGGAATTTTTAATTTCTTCATTACGCTTCCGCAAATAGTGAACGGTTTGTTTGGTGGCTGGATCGTAAAACATATTTATTCCGGTGAACCAGTATACGCTATTGTGCTTGCCGGATTTTTTATGATATGCGCCGCAATCAGCGTATTGTTTGTTTATGATGCGGGTGCAATTAGAATTAAGGAAGAAAAAATTAGTACTGTCACAGCTTAACCTTTCTTCTATGAAAAAATTATTCATCTTTCTCTGCTACATTTTAGCAGTAGGCCATATTTGCTCGCAGGATATCAACGTAAATCCCACACACTGGTGGGTAGGAATGAAGAGTCCTGAGTTGCAAATCATGATTCACGGAAATAAAATTGGCTCGGCAAATTCCACAGTAAAGATTTCTTATCCAGGAGTTTCACTTAAAAAAGTTAACAGGGTTACCAATTCCAATTATCTCTTTCTTGATCTTACAATAAGTCCAACTGCTAAAGAAGGAAAATTCAATATTGTCATCAACAATCCAGATCCACAAATTGCCATCACAATTCCTTATGAATTACATGCAAAAAGCAAAAATGATGGAAAAACGAGGGTGCTGGGTGTAACTGCAGCGGACTTTATTTACCTGATCATGCCCGACAGGTTTTCAAATGGTGATCCATCCAACGACGTTATTCAGGGTATGAGAGACACAGACCACGATCGAAATAATCCATTTGACCGTCATGGGGGTGATATATTAGGTGTAACTAACCATCTGGATTACCTGAAAGATCTTGGTATAACAACCGTGTGGCTCACGCCGGTTGTTGAAAATGATATGGCACGTACGCAGGAAGGTGGAACTTCAAGAAGCACTTATCATGGTTACGCATTTACCGATCAATATCAAATCGATAGAAGATTTGGAGGTAATGAGGCTTATAGTCAGCTGGTGAATACTGCACATTCCAAGGGAATGAAAATAATTCAGGACGCAGTATATAATCATGTGGGTAACGATCACTGGTTTGTGAAAGATCTTCCCATGAATGACTGGCTCAACCAGTGGTCATCCTATACAAATACTTCTTACAGAGATCAGCCCCTTGATGATCCGTATGCTTCTTCCATTGATAAAAAAATAACTACCGACGGCTGGTTCACACCTTTTTTGCCTGACCTGAATCAGCGCAATCCATATGTTTCAAAATTTCTAATCCAGTATGCTATCTGGGCAACCGAAGAATTTGGAATCGATGGATGGCGTGTTGATACTTATTTTTATAACGATCCAAAATTTCTCAATGATATAAATACTGCACTTGTCAATGAATTTCCCAAACTCACCATATTCGGTGAAACATCCGTAGCAAATCCAACACAGGGCGCCTATTTCTCCGATAATAATATCAATACAACTTATAAATCGAATCTACAGGGCATTACTGATTTCCCTCTGACATTCGCAATGCTGGATGGAGTGAATAATGTGGAACGGATTTACACCACACTCTCCCAGGATTTTTTGTATAAAAACCCAATGCGAAACTGTATTTTCCTTGATAACCACGATCTGGACAGATTCTATTCTGTAGTAGGGGAAGATTTTGCAAAATATAAAATGGCCGTTGCACTACTGCTCACAACAAGGGGAATTCCTCAAATCTATTATGGCTCCGAAATTTTGATGAAGAATTTTAAGAACCCATCAGATGCAGAAGTGCGCAGGGATTTTCCGGGCGGATGGCAAACAGATCCGGTGAACAAATTCGAACAAGGCGGAAGAACGGATCTTGAAAATCAGGCATTCAACTATGTAAAAACGTTGGCCAATTTTCGAAAATCTTCAGAAGCAATTCAAAAAGGAAAATTAATGCAGTATGTTCCTGATAATGGAGTCTATGTTTATTTCCGTTACACTGCGAGCGAAACCGTAATGTGCGTGCTCAATTCAAATACAAATTCTTCAACGATTAATCTGTCGCGGTTCTCAGAACGAATAGGAAATTTTACCAAAGCAAAAGACGTAGCAACTGGAACTATCTTTAACCTTGAGCCAACGCTTACAATTGGTCCAAAATATTTGCTGGTGATGGAACTTCATTAATCTGCCAGTAAAATTAGCAGGGTATGAATTAAATCATAATGTTCCAGATATTTCTTTGGCCCCACTTTCCCCAATCTTTCATGGGGCCCTTAAGTTGTTCCTGGAGCTCTTTCGTGTTCACTTTTTTACCTTTTTTGGGTGGTGCAAGATCCTCTGGTTTCACCTGAACCAGCTCAAGTTTGGTAGCAAACCAGGTTGTATTGATCCGTGGTATGGCAACACCTAAAATCATTCCGGGTAAACCCGCAAAAGATTCAGGTCCGCCGCTGGTAAGTATCTGATCTGTATAAAAAGCAATTACATAAACTGAATCCATGATTTTGCCTACAGCTTTACGACAACTAAAGCCCGCAATGGTACGGGTATCCATTGTTATCCTCCAATCGATTTTACGAACACTATCCTGCACAAGAAACGTGTTTTCGAAAACATGTTTCATTGCAGTATTTTGATCAGTAGCAATGTCTGTGTAAATCACATTGTCACTGGCAGGGCCCAGTAGCCAGTCTGGAATTGGTGTGGCTGTCTGAACTTCTCTTCCGGGTTTATAAAGTGTTTTGCCATCCTCGAAATACAAATTGAAATAAGTAGTGATAGTAGCGGGAAAATTCTTTTTGAGTGTTTCGATCCAACTGCGATCATTGTCATCATCAATCATGGATTCAAAAGATCTATGTAGGCTCAATACTTTTTCATATTCTATTTTTCCTTTTGCTATGAAAGTTTGCTGTGCCTGCCCAGAAGTTAATGCAATAGCGCAAACAATTATGGTGAGGTGTATCGATTTCATAATTTTAAATTTAAGGAGTTGCAGTTCCCCCCGCTGGATTGTGTGAGAAATTCCAAACAATACTCAAAAGGAAATACCGTGTTAGAACCTGGTAAGTATCTTCCCTGAGCACGTTGGTATTTACAACTCTGTTGTATCCTTTATTCTGATTCAATATGTCGTAGGCAGAAATTTTAATCAGGCCCTTATCATTCTTAAGAAATTTCCTTCCGATATAGGCATTCCAAAGGAAAACATTATTGTTTTGATCAAATACTTCAGTCTTTTGCCTATAGTTATATTCAATATTTGAATTCACTTCCAATTTGTGAGGCAACTGGAGATTGAAATACAAATTGTGATTCATTGTCCAGTACGTTGTTTTCAAATCCGGCCTGATTGATGATTTTGAAAAATTATATCCAAAACTTCCATTGTACCAGATCTCATATTTCTTCTCTTTGAATTTGCCAAAGTTCAGGTTGATTTCAGGTACATAGTTAGTAGTAACATTATTCTCCCCATTTACCATCGTAGTATATTTCGAACCATTAAATCCAAATCCCATATTAACACGCAGGTCCAGTTTTTTCAATTTCATTCCATAACCACCTCCTGAATAAGCGTTATAATTTCCATTAGTATTAATGTACTGGTAAATCATTTTGCCACTGGTATCAATTCTGTTGGCCTGTACAATGGCATCTGTCGTTGTCGACATATTTCCATATACATAAAATCCACGCTCACTTAAAACTTTATACGAATTGAGATTGAAATTGAAACTGTGGCGGAACTCCTGCTTCAGGTTTGGATTACCAACTGTAATTGCGAGTGGGTTTGTATTGTCAGCAACCGGTTGAATTTGCTGAATGGAAGGTTGCCGTGTATTACCATTGTATGATATATTAAATCTTCCATTGCTGCTGAATTTATAGGCAAAATTTACCCTGGGATAGAAATTGGTATATTTTCTTTCAGTACTTACACTATTGATGATATCTTCCTGATTGAAGCGTTGGAAAGCTACGTCAGAGCCCGCACTTGCAGTTACTTTCTTGCCATTATATTTAAAAGAAGCACCTGTAGTATTGGTAAGCACATCAAATTTATAATGATTGCTGAACAACGGATTTAATTCATCATACTTTCCGGATGATGACTGATCATAGGATAGCCGCTCCGCATCATTCTTATTACTTCGTAAAGCATAGTTCAATTCCATAAACACCTTTTTCGCCAAAGGTTCCGTATACACAATTTTTCCGTTTAAGGTATTTATATGTTGATCATTTTGTTTAAGCTGGTTTGTAAGACTATCATCCCGACCGGTCTTGGAAATAGTTGATACGAGAGCGTACAGGTAGCCTTCTGAGTTAGTATTATTTAATTGCTGTTCAAGGGTGACTGATACGGTTCTCCCGATTTTCTTGAACTTATGCTTTAGGAGCGCTGTCGTTTTTAAATTGCTATTGTCGCCATCTGTATTGGTGCGTCGAATACTCTTCAAAACCGTATCTCCAAATTCATTCAGCGATTCGTTGTGGAAATCTGATAATGTTGACTGCTTGCCTACATAGCCACTAGCAGTTATTTTGAGCGATGTAGCGCTGTCGATCATCCAGTCGTAGGTTGCATTAATTGAATGACGGAATCTGCTGTTGAGAGATCTCCTTCCTTCAGTATTATAAAACACCGTGTCTGGAGAAAGTGATTGCGAAATAGTGTTACCTACGCCTTCTGTATGAAGTTTGTTGAATCGGTAACTGCCATTAATATTTTGTTTGTCGTCGTCATACTTATTAGAATAGTTCATACCCGCGGCCCAGCTTTTAGGAATACCTTCCCCATAATAGTTTGAATTATTAAATTCATCGCCACCACCAAAGAACATGAAGCCGCCGAAGTCATCATTATACTCCATATTATCCCCGCCACCTCCGTAGGTGTTTTTTTCATCCCAGTTCAATCCGGTCTTACCCGTGCTACTGGCAATTCCATAAACGGAAAATTTCTTTTTCGCCCGAAACCTGTTAAACATGGCGCTGGTATTCCATTTATCGTCAAATCCTGCTCCCGCATCAAGTTTTCCGAAATAACCTTTCTTCTTGTCTTCTTTTAACTTGAGGTTAATCGTTCGTTTGGATTGCCCGTCGTCAATGCCAGTAAAAGCTGCCTGGTCACTTTTTTTATCAAATACCTGGACCTTATCAATGGCGTCAGCCTGGAGATTTCTGGTTGCGATGGTTGGATCATCACCGAAGAATTCTTCTCCATCAACCAGCACTTTTTCAACGTTTGTACCCTGCGCAGTAATTTTCCCATCTTTATCAACCTGAATTCCCGGCATTTTCTTCAGCAAATCTTCTACAGTAGCGCCAGGTTTCACGTTGAAACTGTCTGCGCTGTATTCCACTGTATCACCCCGCATTCTAATGGTAGCGTTTTGCTTGATAACAATTTCTTTCATCAAAACGGCCTTCAGTGTGAGATTGACAGCACCAATGTCTTCGTTTGAATTTGATTTTAATTCTATTGGATCTACAAAATCTGCAAATGACGGATAGGAAATAAGCAACACAAAATCGCCTGCTGGCAATTTGGTCATATTAAATTCTCCAGATTTATTAGTGCGGGCAAATTTTACAAGTACTGAGTCTGATCTTCTGAGGAGGGAAACAACGGCATTTTCGAGCTTTTTCGCATTTGCAGTATCACTTACAATTCCCTTAATGGAAGCATCCTGGGCCTGAATAGAAGTTGAAGCCAGGATTAGGAATAAAAGGGATATTGCGGCTGGAAGTCGTCTCATGGGGTTAGCCTTGGTTAATTTAGGGATTTATAGTTGTTGTAAACGAGTAAGCAAGATCGATGAAAAAAGAACGCATCTAAGCGCTGTAACTCTTAATTTTACGTTAAACGTTACTTCCATTTTCACTTCAATTTCTGTTTATGAAGCAAGCTTCAGAAAATTCCACAAATAATCTTGAAAATAATTCTGTGCGGAAGAGTGGAGATGCAGACGGTAATAAGGAAGGATCAGGAAAACTTTATGAAGAAATTCATTTTGTGGACACCGAAAAATCAGTTTGGAATTATTCCATTTTTTCAGATGAGGATATTTCTAATTTTCAAAACGGCACGCATTATTCCCTTTACAATTTATTTGGATCACGCGAAATAGAAGTATTGGGAACACGCGGATATTATTTCGCAGTTTGGGCACCAAACGCAAGTTATTTATCTGTGATCGGGAATTTTAATGATTGGAATCCGGAATCACATCCTTTGTATGTTCGTTTGGAAAAATCAGGAATCTGGGAAGGATTTATTCCATATATGAAATCAGGTGAAGTTTACAAATACCATATTCACGGGTATAAAGGAAAACAATTAGATAAGGGCGATCCCTTTGCCTGGTTCTGGGAAAGAAGACCAGATACAGCTTCAATAACATGGAAACTCGATTATAATTGGAGTGATGAACAATGGATGGGAAAAAGAAAAAAACACAATGCACTTGACTCACCCTGGAGCGTATACGAAGTTCACCTCGCAAGCTGGATGCGACCCGATAAAAATGACGAGGAAAGATATAATTCATATCAGCAAATTAAGGATCGACTTGTTCCTTACGTAAAGGAAATGGGATTCACCCATGTAGAATTTATGCCTGTAATGGAACACCCATTCGATGGAAGTTGGGGTTACCAGGGAACAGGATATTTTGCACCCACTTCAAGGTTCGGCGACCCACAGGGCTTCATGGATTTGATTGACGAATTTCATAAAGAAGGAATCGGCGTAATACTGGATTGGGTGCCTTCGCATTTTCCTTACGACTCCCACGGACTTTTCATGTTTGACGGCACGCATACGTATGAATACGCCGATATGCGCAAAGGATTTCATCCCGACTGGAACAGTTATATTTTCAATTATAAAAGGGGAGAAGTAAAATCTTTTCTAATTAGCAGCGCGAGATACTGGTTTGAGAAATATCATATCGATGGCATCCGCGTGGACGCGGTTAGTTCCATGCTCAAATTAAATTATAGCCGACAAACCGGCCAGTGGGAACCAAATGAACATGGTGGCGATGGCAATCTTGAAGCGATTGCATTTATTAAAGATCTCAATGAAACTATTTATCGGGATTTCCCCGATGTGCAAACTATTGCAGAAGAAGCAACAGATTGGCCCGGAGTTAGTAAACCTACTTTTTCTGAAGGATTGGGATTTGGAATGAAATGGATGATGGGTTGGATGCATGACACACTGGATTATTTTAAAATGGATCCGATTTTCAGGGAACACTACCAGGACAAATTTTCATTTAGCATGATGTATTTCTATGATGAAAATTTTATGCTTCCTTTGAGTCATGATGAAATTGTTCACGGGAAAAGTCCCATGCTTTATAAAATGCCTGGAGACGAATGGCAAAAATTCGCCAACCTCAGAACATTGTACAGTTACATGTTTACACATCCCGGAGGAAAATTATTGTTCATGGGTGATGAATTCGGACAAACAAGCGAATGGAATTATAAATCAGAATTAGACTGGTTTCTTCTTCAATATGAAGGGCATCAGAAATTGAAAGACTGTGTTCGGGATTTGAATTTATTGTTGAAGTCTGAACCTGCACTTTACGAAAATCAGTTCAATATTTACGGATTTGAATGGGTTGACCTCAATCACCGTTCGGATTGTGTAATTTCTTATAGGCGCAAAGGCAAAAAACCTGAAGATGATTTGCTCGTAATATTGAATCTAACGCCGATGGTGCACCGCAATTGGAAAATTCAGGCCGAGAATAAAACTGAATGGAAGGAAATATTCAATAGCGACGACAAAAAATATTGGGGCACTGGTGATGTTTATAATCCGGCAATTACAACCACTCTCTTAGAGGATTCTGAAAATCGTTACGAATTGAATGTTCATCTCCCTGCGCTGGCCTGTATAGTTCTCAAATAAAAATCCCGATAAAAGAAAAAAATATTGCCCGGTTTTAAATTTTAAAAAAATCATTTAGAAAGCCGCCTTCCTATCAGTTCAGGCGGCCTTCGGGATTATTCGCGGTACATACAGGGCAATCCTAGTTCAAAGTCACAGGATCCTTCTTGCAGGTGCAATTAGTAGTAGCATTCTCACAACAAGCATAAAAACCGGTCTTGCATTTCACCGAGCACTCCACACCTCCAATCGGATTAGACGCTTTGACCGTGCAGGATTCACTTCCCGCTCCACCACTATCACACTTCGGATCTTTAAACGCCCAGGCCTCTGGCCCTTTTCCCGGAACAACCCATCCATTTAACGAAAACCCATAATTCAACATTTCAAAAGCATTTTCGAAATCTCTACTCAACATTTTGTCAGTATTCCATCTTCCTTTCATGATTGATAACCCATAACCCGCCAGTACGGTCATTGACGCCTGGCCTAAACTCAACGCCGATGAAATTATTTTCACTCGACGAGTTCCTTCAGGTTCATCCAAACTCATCAAAATAGCTTTGGCACAATTTCGATGAATCAAAACAGATCTTTCATCATTAAAAAAATATAATCGGCCATCAAATTTTTGCCAGCGTAATCCTGGCTCCTTAAAATTGGTCTCTGAAGCAAGTACAATGGCCCGGTCATATAAATTGTCGGCCAAACTGTCCACAGATTTGTTGAGCAATAAAATTTGCTTTCCTGCATTTATTAAAATCATTTTTGAAACCCCTGTGGTAACATGATGCAAATCTTTTACTGTTGTTAGTTTGTTGGTTTGATCTTCAAATTCTTTTTGAAACTTGTTACAGGAAGAAATCAGGAGAAAGCATGCAAACAGCACGGATAATCTTTTCATAAGTTAAGTTTTAAAAGGTCTGAATAAATAATCACAGAGTAAAATTAGAGAGACCCCAAATCTTAACAATGATGAAAAAACTTTTTAAGAAAGTATTTTCCTTTTTGAAAATTCAAAAATCAATTTACATGAAATAAATATGGCCAGGTTTTACATTCTATCAGGAACTTTAATTCCCAGGAGGGCCATTGAGGATTTGATTACGGACGAAGTGAGCTGACAAATCATGAGTCGAAGTTCTTTTTTATGATGGGTTTCAGCTTGAGATACTGAGTGTTTGGAATAAAATGAATTGAAAGTTTGCGCCAAATGAAAAACATAATTTGCTATCACCGATGGGTCATGGTCTTTGCCAGCCTGTTCAATAATGGATCCATATTGCTCCAGTAAAATGATGAGCTCTTTTTCAAGAGGAAGGAGAGTCTCTTCAGCGTCTAATTTAAAATCATTCGATGGTGTTTCCTTTCTCAATATGGATTTAATCCTTGCATAGGCGTATTGAATAAATGTTGCTGTAAATCCATGCAGGTCTATAGATTCAGCAGGATTGAATACCATTTTTTTTCTGGGATCCACTTTCAGCAAAAAGAACTTCAATCCACCCAGTCCTATTACATCATACAAATTCTGTAATTCATCTTTTGTAAATCCTTCGATTTTTCCCTGCTCTGCAGTTTTATTTTTTGCTTCCAGGATCATTTCTTCAACCAGGTCATCCGCATCTACTGAAGTGCCTTCACGGCTTTTCATTTTCCCCGAAGGAAGTTCAACCATTCCGTAACTCAAATGATATATACCATCAGCATGAGGAAGGCCAAGCTTTTCTGCAATCAGTTTCAAAACCCGCATGTGATAATTCTGCTCATCACCTATCACATAAATGCTTTGCTCAGGATGATAATCATCATATTTTAGTTTGGCCAGCCCAAGGTCCTGCGTTATGTAAACCGATGTGCCATCTTTTCTCAACAAAAGCTTTTCATCCAATCCATCTGCCGTCAGGTCAATCCAAACACTTCCGTCAGATTTCTTAAAAAATATACCTTTTCCCAATCCTTCTTCCACGTATTTTTTGCCCAGAAGATAGGTATTGCTCTCGTAATATGTTTTATCAAATTCAACTCCAATTCTTTTATAGGTGGCATCAAATCCCTCGTAAACCCAACCATTCATTTTCTTCCACAATTCAATTGTTGCAGGATCATGTTGCTCCCATTTGAGGAGCATTTCTCTTACCTCCTGCATGATAGGAGTGTGGTACCTCGCAATTTCTCTTATTTCAGATTCAAGTTCAGCTTTCTTTTCTGAATTGAGTTCCCCGGAGTTTAATTTCGAAACCAATAAAGTCGACTTCACCTTATCATCACCAGAAATTTCAGAAATATCACCCTTCAATAATTTTTGATACAATGGCTCGGCCTGTTTTCTAAGTTCTGTTTCAAACATCACATAAAAATCTCCCACAAGATGATCACCTTTAATTCCGGTTGATTCAGGAGTGGAACCATTTCCAAATTTTTGCCAGGCCAACATGCTCTTGCAAATATGAACTCCCCTGTCATTAACTATACAGGTCTTTACTATCTCATATCCATTCGCTTTTAAAATCTCTGCGATGCTCCATCCCAAAAAATTATTTCTTAAGTGTCCAAGATGAAGAGGTTTGTTAGTATTAGGAGATGAATACTCAACCATGATGCAGCCTTTTCCACCTGCTATCTTTCCATAATCCTCATTTTTATAATTTGCATTTAGGATCCCGGACCAATACTGATCGGAGATACTCAAATTAAGAAAGCCCTTAATGACATTATAGGAGCTGAATAATGTGCTATGTGATTTTATTAAGTGGTCACCCAATTCTTTGCCCAGTGCGTCTGGAGATTTCCGCAGCGCTTTAAGTAAGGAAAACAATACAACAGTATAATCCCCTTCAAACTCAGGTTTGGTTTGATTGATTTGAAAATCGGATGATGAAATCTTCACCTGGTATAAATCTTCCAGACTTTTGACTACTGCTGACTGAATCGCTGCAAATACCGACATATTCAATTTTTAAGGCGCTGCAAAAATACGGTTCCGGAATTTTATTAAAGAATTATCTGTGTGAGTGTTTTAAATCGTGGAGAGGCAGCAGCGTAAGCGAAATCGTCTCCGGCGTCCGGTTTTTCATTATCTTACAAGCCTCATTTTTTTGAAAAGAAATAGTATGGAAATAATAGAAGTTAAGGATATATCTGCCAGAAAAGCATTTTTGAATTTGCCCAGGATGATCTATAAAGATGATCCAAATTGGGTTTGTCCCCTCGACAACGATATTGAATCTGTATTTGACCCCGCACGTAATCATTTTCACGAGCATGGTAAGTGTACCCGCTGGATATTAAAAGACGATCAGGGAAAGGTGATAGGCAGGATAGCAGCATTTGTAAATGATAAAAAAGCTTACAAATTTGAAAAGCCAACTGGAGGCGCTGGATTTTTTGAATGCATCGATAGTCAGCAGGCTGCCGATGTTTTATTTGATACCGCAAAAAAATGGCTCATCGACCAGGGAATGCAGGCCATGGATGCTCCTGTAAACTTTGGCGAGAATGATATGTGGTGGGGATTACTGGTGGATGGATATACAACGCCTTCCTATGGCATGAATTATCACGCCCCTTATTATAAGAGGCTTTTTGAACGATATGGATTTGTTCCTTCTTACGAACAAATCAGTAATAGAATCGATATCCACAAACCTTTTCCCGAAAGATTTACCAAAATTGCGGAATGGGTTTCCAAAAAGCCGGGGTACAATTTTGAACATCTGGAGAAATCTAAATTCGACAGATTTGCGAAGGATTTTTTAGAGATATACAATGACGCCTGGAAAGACTTTGAAAATTTCACACCCATAACAGAGCAATCAATACGTGAAAGCTTTCAAAAGTTAAAACCAATAATGGATGAAAGACTGATTTGGTTCTCCTATGTGAATGGCGAGCCCGCTTCGCTTGTAGTAATTGTTCCCGATGCCAATGAATTAATTAAAAACCTGAATGGGAAACTTAACTTTTTTGGTAAACTAAAATTTGCTCTGAACAAATATGGCCGTAAAAACAAAAAAATGCGAGCGATTATAATGGGCACGAAATCAAAATTTCAGAAACACGGACTCGAATCTGCCATGTTTATTAAACTGAAGGAGTATGTTCTTCCCCTTAACCAGTATGTAGAACTTGAATTATCCTGGGTTGGGGACTTTAATACTAAAATGATTGCTATTCATGAAGCTACAGGGGCCACATTTTCAAAAAAGCATATTACTTATCGACTGGAGTTCAAATGACATAAGAATCTATAATAATATTAAATACAAACCCCCGGAAAGACCGGGGGTTTAGTTTTCTCATGTTGTCAGGAATATTTTTATAAATTTCCCGAGTTGTATTTTAGAAGCAACGATAATAAGAGCAAAAAGGCTAAATAAAGGTTGCATGGAAGGTAAAAAATATGAGAATTTAGCCTGAAGGAGGCAGGATTCCATTAAATTTGCCGCGCAATTAAAAAACTTGAAAACTACGGTAGAAGCCATACTGGATTTCTTTTATCCGCCTTTTAGCAGATTTATGGATAAGCAGACTTACCGGTATGTAGTTTGTGGCGGAGGAAATACGGTTTTAAGTATAGTGATATTTTTCATCAGCTATAATTTCATACTAAAGAAACAAATACTTCATTTGGGAGTAATTGCATTTAAGCCTTATGTAGCTGCATTCTTTATTTCTTTCATTATTACTTTTCCAATAGGATTCTTATTGTCGAAGCATGTAGTGTGGACAGAGTCGAATGTCCGAGGAAGAATTCAGCTGTTTCGATATTTTATATTGGTGTTAGTTTGTATTTTCCTGAATTATTTCTGCCTTAGGATTTTCGTAGAACAATTACATATTTACCCAACCATTTCGCAAATTCTCACAACCGGAATTGTAATTACTTTCAGTTATGCTACACAAAAGCATTTCACTTTTAAAGTGAAACAAGCCTGATAACCGCATCTCAATTTTACATTATTGCTCCTTCGGTTGGGTCATACTGAACCAGTTTCCACAACCATCCGTAATTATGGCCTCAATTCCATAGAACTGCTCCCTGGGCTCGCCTTTGAACACAACACCTTTGTTTTTTAGTTCCAGATAAGTTGCTTTACAATCAGGCGTATAAAAAACACCGGCACCCATTACACCTTTATCAAGCAATACTTTCAATGCCTTGATAGATTCTTCATCCATATTCATCATTCCCGTTGCCGGCAATAATACTATTTCAAAATCTGGCTGAGAAGGTGGCGAAACAGTGAGCCACCGGTAACCATTTTCCATAGTAACATCTGTGTGTACTTTAAATCCCAGCTTGTTAATGTAAAAGTCATAAGCCTTTTGCTGGTCAGTAACAAATAATGACGCGTGCGACATTTTAGTGATCATACAATGAAATTTTGGCTAAGGTAGCTGCCACACAAAAATTTCATTTCTCGAATATTGCTATTCTCTTTTTCCGTTCAATTTGAACTGATCAATAAAACAGGAGGGAATAAACTTGCGTGGATGTATTTGGCCTTTGATCTTATTTTGGTGAGCCGACTCGCGAAAATCCTGGGGGGCAATTCCTTTCATTTTCTTAAAAAGGATGCTGAAAGACCCAAGACTCTCAAAGCCAACTTCGGCGCAGACTTCAGTTACGGATAAGCGATTTTCGGCAAGTAATGACCGGGCCTTTTCAATTCTTTTGGCTGTTATGTACTGGTGTGGGGTAATGCGGTAAATATTGGTGAAAACACGGTGAAAATGAAACCGTGAGAAATAGGCTTTCCTGGAAATCTGGTCCAGACCAATCGGCTGGCTGAAGTTCTCATCCATGAACAATTTTGCATGGAGTATTCGCTCATATATCTCCGGT
>PSRI01000013.1 GCA_003175935.1 Bacteroidota bacterium | reverse complement strand
GGTACAATGAAGTTCCATGCATTAGACCCATTATCTGTTCCTTCCACGCAATACATTAAAGGTCCTCTTTGGAGTGCAATGCGATCCTGATCATATTTTACTTCCTGCCGGGCAACTATTTTTCTAACTTCCATGGGCAAATGCAATTCAATGACGTCCCCTTTTTTCCACTCCCTGTCTACAATTGCATAACCTGATTCCATTGTTGCGCTAACAGGTTTGCCATTTACTTTAATGGTTAAACCTGCATTGCTTGAATCAGCAAAATTGTAAAGTCCGCCAGGTGCGGCAATATTTCTTGCCCAACCAGGAATCCTTAAATGAAGAGCATATTTGATTTTTTTAGTCGGACCCGCAATCAATTTGACATTGCCATCCCAGGGATAATTTGTTTGCAGTTCCAAAGGCACATCACCTTTATCCAGGTGAATGACAGTATTGCTACCAACAAAAAGATTGACCCATATGCCTGTTGGTGATTTAGCATAAACATAGTTACCAAGGGAAGCTACCAGTCGCGCTATATTTGCCGGGCAGCAGGCCGTGCCAAACCATTCTCTTCTGGAGTTTCGTCCAACAGAAGCCAGCGGATTTCCATAAAAGAATTGATCTCCTGTTAGTGACAATCCATCGAGAGCGCCATTGTATAAACTTTTTTCGAGAACATCAATATACTTACTTTCTCCAGTGAGTGCATTCATCCTTTGATTCCAAAACACCATTCCCACGGAAGCACAGGTTTCGCAGTATGCCTGCTCGTTAGGCAAATCGTAATCCACACTAAAACCTTCATTACCTCCGCTAGAACCAATTCCTCCTGTTATATACATGTTTCTGAAAACAACATCTTCCCAAACCGTTTTCATGGCGTTCATATAACCAAGATCACCAGTTTGCGCTGCTACGTCTGCTGCACCTGTATACATGTACATGGCACGCACTGCATGACCCGTAATTTCTTTTTGATCTCTTACCGGAACAAGGTCCTGTGCATACCCGGTATCTTTCCATTCGGTCCAGGTATAACCTTTTGCAAGTCTGTGACCTCTTTCTTCCAAAAGCCAATGCGCGAGTTTCAGGTATTTTTCATCACCAGTGGTTTTGTAAAGTTTTACAAGCGCCAGTTCCAGCTCCTGGTGACCAGTTACCCAATCCCTTTTACCCGGTCCGAATAAAGAATCAAAATGATTCGCAAAACGGATAGCAACATCAAGTAATTTTCTTTTTCCTGTGGCATCATAATAGGCAATAGCTGCTTCAATAAGATGTCCACCATTGTAATCCTCATGCATACTCATGTCGGTCCATCGGGTATTCAAATCCGTTAGTGTGAAATAGGTGTTGAGGTAGCCATCAGGAAGCTGGGCCGCAGCGATGATATCGATCCATCCATCTGCTCTTTTTTCTTTTTCAGGATCGGGATGAGTCTTTAACGAATAGGCAATGGCTTCAAGTGCTTTGTATACATCAGAGTCGTCATAAAAAATACCTTCGTGTTTTTCTCCTTTGTGACGGGCAACTTTTTCAAAATTCCGCAATCGGGGAGTCTTGATTTCTGTTTGATACATGCAGGCATCGAGTGTGGCCGTGGCAACTTTATCTATTTTGGGTTTCCAAAACTGATCTGTAATATTTACCTGCGAGAATTTTACAGGCTCAAATTTACTCAGCTGCTCCTGTGCATTTGCTGCGGTATGGATAACCCCAAATAATACTGCCGGAATTGAAAAACTAAGTAATCGCTTCATGCTCTCGCTGTCTTATGATTTTACTTTTATTTTGATCATCGTAAAAGAATGTGCAGGAAAACTGTAAGTAAAATTGTCGGCATTAATGCTGATCTCTTTTTCTTTTGTTTTCACTTTCTGCTCCGTAACAGTGTTCTCATCTGTAAGGTTAGCTGAATTTACTTCATAAACTGTTGCTTTATCAGCCAGTTTTCCAAATTGATTTTGAATAGACGTCTCAATGGCTTTATCCTGGTGACGATTAACCACGCTCAAAATTATTTCCTGCGTTTTGTCATTATAAATTGTCGATACATCCAGGTAAGGAATTTGTTTGTAATCGCCTGCATCGTATTTATCTGATTGAACAAATGTTTGCAAAGACTCCCCGTGGGCATTTTTTGCAAACAAACTCAAAGGATAGAAAGTAGTCTGCATCCAGAGTTTGTCATTTGTAACCATCATAGGAGCGATTACATTCACGAGTTGCGCGAGATTAGCCATTTTTACGCTGTTAGCGTGGCGAATAAAAGTGTTTAGATACATCGCAACCACGAGTGCATCCTGCATATTGTAATGCTCTTCTAATTTTTGTTCATTGAATGCGCGGTACCAAACATTGTATTCATCAAACGCTATATAAATTGGTTTTTGCATTTTGTAACGTGAACGCACCTCATTGATGAGACCCTCAGTGATTGTGATGATATTGTCCACGCGTGTTGTAATGGCCATGAACTTGTAGTGGTCCTTCTCGTGATTGCCTGAATAGTGATGGAGAGATATATAATCAATATAGTCGTGAAGGGTTGTAAGAACGGTTCTATTCCAATCTATCCATTTATCATTGTAATTGCTCGAACCGGATGCGATTAGTTTAATGTTATCATCGCTCCATTTCATGATTTTCGCTGCTTCTAATGCGAATTTGCTATAGTCTTCTGCATTTTTATGTCCCATTTGCCATTCACCATCGATTTCATTTCCAAGTCCCCAATATTTTACGTGGTAAGGTTGTGGATGACCATTTTTCGCCCGCAGATCCGAGTAGTACAAGCCAGTTGGAGCATTGCAATATTCAACCCAGTTTCTTGCTTCATCGAGTGTACCGGTGCCTAAATTAACGCACACATAAGGTTCTACGCCTGATGCCGAAGTAAATTTCATGAATTCGTCGGTGCCTACCTGGTTAGATTCTGTGTCTCCCCACGCAAGGTCCTTGCGTTTGGGTCGGGATTCCTTTGCACCAATTCCATCCATCCAGTGATAACCCGATGCGAAATTCCCACCGGGCCAGCGCACGATGGAGACTCCGAGATTTTTTGTTGCATCAAGTACATCTTTTCTAAAACCATCAGCATTGGCCTGAGGTGATTTAGGATCGTAGATTCCTCCATAAATGCATCTTCCAAGGTGTTCGGTAAAATTTCCGTAAAGCAAACTATCTACCTCGCCAACTTTTCTTTCAATATCAATTTTGATTTTGGCTTTAAGATCCTGTGAGTGGGCAGTGGCAATAATTGAGAATAATAAAATCGGAAAAAGAAATTTTTTCATGGTGATGGTTTGTTCTGTTATTAATAGCCGTCAAACAGCAAATCACTCCGTGATTCCGAGCGGTATCTACGAAAATAAATAATAAATGTAAAAATGACAGAAATTAATTCAGGTCATAAAACTTGGAATCCGTAGGCGTAAGGATCGTCTTGCGGATCAATGGAAATCGTGTTTCTGCCATAAACTTTGGCCCAACCCTCAACACTTGGCCTAATAGCTGGTTTGCCGCCTATGCTGGTTTCTTCTTCAATTCTCCCAATGAATTTCGATCCGATAATGCTTTCATGAATAAACTCATCGCCTTTTTTCAATTTGCCTTTTGTGTACCACTGAGCCATTCGCGCGGAAGTTCCTGTGCCGCATGGAGAACGATCAATGGCTTTATCCCCATAAAAAACCGCGTTCCTGGCCGAAGAACTCTTATCCAAAACTGCCCCTGTCCATAATATATGTGAACATCCATGGATAGTTGGATTTTCAGGATGTACAAAAGTGTTTTTTTCATTTATTCTCTTTCTCATTACCCTGCTCCAACTAATCAGCTGATCTGCGGAATAATTTTCAAGTCCGGAAAAGTTTTTCTGCACATCTACAATTGCATAAAAATTACCGCCATAACTAACATCAACTGTAAGTTCGCCAAGGTCCGGACATTCAACAGAAATATTTTCTGCAGCGAGGTAAGAAGGTACATTCGTGAGTTTTACAGATTTTACTTTTTTCCCTTCCTGTTTATATTCGATCAAAACCAATCCTGCAGGAGCTTCCATTCGAACCCTACCCGGAGTTTTTGGTTTGATTAATCCTTCTTCAATTCCGATGGTGATGGTTCCTATTGTTCCATGTCCGCACATAGGCAAACATCCACTCGTCTCAATAAAAAGTACAGCTATATCATTTTCCGGATCATGGGGAGGATACAAAATACTTCCGCTCATCATATCATGACCTCTTGGCTCAAACATCAGTCCTTTCCTGATCCAATCATATTCTTTGAGAAAATGTTGTCTTTTCTCGCTCATATTTTTTCCTTCAAGCTGCGGGCCGCCTTCCGCCACTAATCGAACCGGGTTGCCACAGGTATGTGCATCTATGCAGTGAAAGATTTTGGATGATGGATTTTGGATTTTAATATTAGAGTCCATATTTCAAATTGAAATTATTGATACCTCACGCAGAGCCGCAGAGAATGCAGAGTTCGCAGGGATATTTAGAATTGACTTTGCGCCTTTGCGAGAGGTCTAACTGATTTTATTCTTAGTGAAATCATCATTTACTGTTCTCCAGATGCCTGTCGGGTTGCTATTCTTCAATTCATCAGGCAATAATTCATCGTTCCAGTTTTGAAATGCAAGAGGTCGAGCAAATCTCTTAATTCCATCGGCACCAACAGATGTAAATCGCGAGTCAGTGGTAGCAGGGAATGGACCGCCGTGTTGCATGCTCAGGCAAACTTCTACGCCTGTTGGAACTCCATTAAGGATTAATCTTCCACAAATATTTTTTATGGACTCAACAAGATCTTCATTATTCCTGATGTCCTCAGTTGTTGCCATCAATGTAGAAGTGAGTTGACCTTCCAAATGTGTGGCCACTGCCCTCATTTCTATCAAATCTTTACAACGAATCACAATTGAATAAGGTCCAAAGACTTCCTGGTGAAGCACAGGATTGTTAAGAAATGCATGCGCAGATGCGGATGCAATTGTAGGGCTGCCCTGATTTTCTTTGACAGCTGTTTCACTAACAGCGACAGTTATCACTTCTTCCTGCGAGAGTGCATTAGATCTGTTTTGGTTATAAGACTTTGCAATCCCAGGATGAAGCATGGTTGTCGGCGCAATTTTTTTGATTTCATTTCCGAGAGAAGTGATGAAATTTTGCAATTCTTCACCTTCAACTCCTACGATTAATCCGGGGTTGGTACAAAACTGTCCGGTACTGAGTGTGATGGATCCGGCATACATCTTTACAATATCCTGTGTGGAATCTTTTAATTTGCCAGGCAATAGAAAAACAGGATTGATACTGCCCATCTCTGCAAATACAGGAATGGGTTCTTTTCTTTGGTTGGCCCAATCGAATAATGCTTTTCCTCCAATGTATGAGCCGGTAAAACCAACTGCTTTTGTTCTCGAATGCATGACGAGTGATTGTCCAACTGCACTTGACGCTCCATGAATATGCGCGAAAATTCCTTCCGGCATATTCAATTTTTTCGCTGCTCTTAAAATTGCCTGCGCTACCAGTTCTGATGTTTGTGCATGTGCCGGGTGTGCTTTAACAACAACCGGACAACCAGCTGCAAATGCACATGCAGTATCACCTCCCGCTGTAGAATAAGCGAAGGGAAAATTGCTTGCGCCAAATACAACAACAGTTCCGAGAGGAACCAGCATTTTTCTGATATCAGGTTTTGGAGGATTACGGTCAGGAATAGCCGTATCGATTCTTGCTTCGAGCCATGAACCTTCTTCACAAGCTGCTGCGTAGCTCTTCAATTGAAATTGCGTTCTCGTAAATTCATTTTTCAACCTGGGTTCAGGCAGATTCGTTTCACTCATTGCAACTTTCACCATTTCATCAGTTGAATTTTCGAGCTCTGATGCAATGGCGCGCATGAAATCGGCGCGTTGCGACAATGAATATTTGCGATAAATATGAAAAGCCTGCCAGCTTTGCTCCATGGCTTTGTTAATCTCTTCGGGGGAAGCGTCTTTATAATTTGTTGCCATAAAATTTAATTGGATGTCCTAAAATATCAGGCCATAATGGAATGGTACTCCGGAAGGGTAGGTCTTGTTTCTAATCCTTCCCTGATAATGGCCAGCACTT
>PSRI01000010.1 GCA_003175935.1 Bacteroidota bacterium | reverse complement strand
GTACCTAGTACCTAGTACCTAGTACCTAGACAAAATATAATAGCGTTTGGATTCCAGGAGACTGTCTTTAGGAGTCGCTTAATGTTTCGAGTGAAGACGCAAAGGAGTTTGCATGTTCAATTTGAAGTTTCTATATTGTTCCTAGCGCACTATCATGAGCGACCAGAACTCTGCAATTAATACAAACTTTCATCTTGAGAGAATGATCCTATTCAGCGATGCTGTTTTCGCTATCGCTATTACTTTACTTGTAATTGATATTCGGGTTCCGGAACTGCATGATCATATTACTGACAAAGCAATTCTCGCATCTTTAGCTCCCCTCGTTTTAAAATTCATTGGTTTCATCCTTAGCTTTTTCCTGATTGCTCTCTTTTGGACGGTACATCACAGGATTTTCACTTTTGTTGAGACCTACACTCCGAGATTGCTTTGGCTGAATCTGCTTTATCTCTTTTCAATTATATTAATGCCATTTAGTTCGAGCTTATACGGAGAATACTTCGGTGACATTCAATTCCTCGTTCCATACACTGTATACGTTCTCAACATATGTTTGATTGGTGTTACCAATTTTATGTTGTTACGATATATCGGGAACCCAAAAAATAATATCGCAAACAAAGCTCTTACACCTGAGATTCTCAGGGTAGGAATGTTAAGGACTGTAATTTCACCTGCTGTTTTTTTTATCTCCCTTCTTTTTACTTTTCTAACGCCTGCAAATATTTGGTTCGCCATTATTGCAAGGTTTTTTCCTGTATTTATCCCTCTGGCAATGCGCCTTTCCAGGTTGGGAGCAAAAAAACTCCCTGCTACCGAACGCTGATAATCCATTATCTTAGGTTACCCCAAATATTTTCACATGAAAATTGACAAAATGAAATCATTTTACTTATTGCTAATCGGCATTTTCGCCATTGAAACTGCCAGAAGCCAAACAGATTCAATTCCCTCTTTTGTAAGAGATAGTCTCGACATATACACTAATCGCGCTCTTCAGGAGTGGAACCTTCCTGGTGTAGCTGTTTGCATTGTAAAAAATGGCAAGGTTGTGCTTGCAAAAGGATTTGGTGTGAAAGAATTAGGTAAACCAGAAAAAGTAGATGAGAATACTTTGTTCATGATTGGATCGAATACCAAAGCATTTACTGCCACTGCATTGGCCATGCTAGATAAAGAAAAAAAACTTTCTCTTGATGATAAAGTAACTAAGTGGATTCCTGAATTTAAACTTGAAAATAAAATGGCAGGCGAGCAGGCGATTATTCGAGATCTGCTTTGCCATAGAATAGGCTTCCATACTTTCCAGGGCGATTTTACATACTGGACAAGCAATCTCACCCGCAAAGAAGTCATTGAAAAAATGGGACATATCAAAGCCGAATACCCGTTTAGAACAACCTGGGGTTATACAAATGCAGCATTCTTAACCGCTGGTGAAATCATTCCAAAAGCTACCGGCATGCAATGGGAAGATTTTATAAAGCAAAGAATATTCGACCCACTGGGCATGAGTTCAACGCTTGCCCTCAGTAAAGACTTCCCGAATGCTCCAAATAAATGCACGCCGCATACAATTGCGTTTGGACAACTCATGAAAATACCTGTCAGCAATATAGATAACCTGGCTCCTGCAGGTAGCATCAGCTCGTCAGTAAATGATATGAGCAAATGGGTGATAATGCAATTGGATAATGGAAGATATAATGGTAATGAGGTTATTCCAGCTTCAGCAATTGCGCAAACGCGCATTCCACATTCTATTCTTGGAAATGGCGGCAGTATGTACAACAAAGGTCATTTCGCTTTATATGGTCTGGGTTGGTTTATGGAAGAATATTCAGGTAGAAAAATAGTTTCGCATACAGGTGGAGTTAATGGATTTGTTACCAGTGTTACTCTGGTTCCAGAAGAAAAATTGGGGATTATTGTTTTTACAAATACCGATCAGAATCTTTTTTATGAAGCTCTCAAGTGGGAGATCCTGGATGCATATTTGGGAAATACTTATCGCAATTACAGTAAAGTTTATTTGGGTTTTAACAGGAATAATGAAGCATCCCAAAATCGCAAGCATAAAATGTTGCAGGACTCTGCTGCACTGCAAATAAAACCAGAGCTCACATTAACAGCATACACAGGAAAATATTCAAATGATGTTTACGGTGAAATGAACGTGGTACAGGAAGCCGGGGAATTGCGAATGAAATTCTCTCATCACCCTAATATGTATGCAAGATTGCAGTCATTAGGAGGCAACCGATTCTATGCTTCATTCTCAGATCCTGAATTCAATGAAGCAGTATTTCCATTCACAGTTCAGGACGGTAAAGTGAAATCGGTTACTGTGAAAGTCGCAGATTTTATAGAATACAATCCTTATGAATTTGTAAAAATGCAATAAAACTTATCATATGAATTTTCGTAAAGCGATTTTCGTCTGCAGTTCTTTATTACCATACTTTCTCTACGCACAAAAATTCCAGGTTAGTTATACGTCAGATCATTTCAAAGGACCTTTTAGCGGAAAAGTTTTGCTGTATGTTTCTAAAGAAACAAAGGAACCCAGGGAAATAGATTTTCTGCTTCGCCTCAACCCATTTTTCGCAACGGAAGTCAAAAACATAAAGCCAGGTGATAAAATCACGATTGACGATAATTCCAATTCCTATCCAGTGAAGCTTTCTGAAATCGAAAGAGGGAAATACTATGTTCAGGCTGTATGGGATCGGAATACCGGAGGCAGGCAAATAGGGGAATCTCCCGACAATCTCTATTCGAAATCGGAGCTCATTGAATTAACATCAGATACCAAAAAAACATATAGCCTGGTTTGCACGGAAATAGTTCCAACCCCTGTGTTCAACGATACTAAACTGGTTAAAGAAATCAAATTGCAGTCCAGGCTTTTATCTGATCATCAGAAAAGGCCAGTGTATATAGCTGGAGCCGTGATGTTGCCTAAAAATTACTTTGAAGATTCAACAAAAAAATACCCTCTTTTTATTCAGGTTAGTGGCTTTGGAGGAGATTACCATCGCCTTAGCGGAAATTCCAATGTTTCCGGCAAAGAAGTGGATTCCATTTCCTACGTTACCTTATTCCTGGACGGAAACTGTCCACTAGGCCATAGTGTTTATACTAACAGCGAGAATAATGGCCCATGGGGAGATGCCCTCGTCAAAGAGTTAATCCCTGAATTGGAGAAAAAATATCGCTGCAATGGGTTCAGGTTAGTGTACGGACACAGCAGTGGAGGCTGGACCGTGCTCTGGTTACAGACTCATTATCCGGAATTTTTTAATGCTTGCTGGTCGAGTTCTCCTGATCCAGTCGATTTTCGTAACTTTCAGAAAATCAATCTTTATGAGGACAATAATATTTATTATGATAAGCAGGGAAACCCAAATCCGGTGGCCACAATTGCTGGTGCCATACCCATAGATTACATGAAAGACTACTTTCAAATGGAGGCAGTGGTCTATAGAGGGGGTCAAATGAGGTCTTTTGATGCAGTTTTCAGCAAAAAGGGCGCGAACGGGGAACCCGAGAGATTAATTGATGCAGCCACGGGAAACATCAATAAAGAAGTATTCGAACACTGGAAACAATATGACATCAGTCTTTACTTGAGAACCAACTGGAGTACCCTCGAGCCCAAATTGAAGAATAAGATCCTGGTGACAGTGGGCGAGCAGGACAATTTTCTTTTAAACCATGCAGTGCATTTACTGGAAACTGAAATGAAGAAGCTGAATGCTGCGGTGCAATTCGCTTATTTCCCGGGAGACCATTTTACGGTGGCAAGCAAAGACTACTACAGTACCGGACAGGCCTTTATTTCTTCAAGATATAAAGAATGGCTGCAGACGATGAAGTGATATTTTATTGATTTATCGAAAAAGCGGATTTGTATTCGAGCTCGCCTTTAACAGTCAGCGCGGCAAGATCATCATCAGACGAATGAAACAGGCATAAGTTGTAATAATAGATCAGTCCGCTCTTTCCATCTGCATAGGAGTGCATTTCATGAATGAGATGTTTATCGGAAAGCGTTGTCGACAATAGAAATCTGCCCTGGTCATCAAAGAAAAGAATCTTGTTATAGCCTTTTTCCTGCAATTGCAAGATGGTATCCAATCCGTTTTCATGGATGGCTAACATATTGTCGCGATTGTACTCCAAAAAAATCACTGGTTTTGCAGATGCGATATATTCTAAAGCTCCGCGAATAATAATCGTGTCGAATCCCTCTGCGTCGATTTTAAAAATTTTGATTTTGGATGGATCAATGTTTTTTTCTTTGAAAACTGTATCGACTTTTTTGATCTGAATTTGTTTGCCCGTGCCGGAATCAGGAATCAAGGTGGTGTTCCATCCTGCTTTCTCAAGGCTTATATTCATTTCTGAATCAGATTCACCTACAAATTGTTTGATGATAGTTACTCCGTTGAATTGCTTTACATTTTCTGTTAAATACTTATAGGAAACATCATCGCCTTCTATCGCAATTACCGGAACATCTGAAACTGATTTTACATGTGCAATGGTATCCCCCGTGTTGGCTCCGATGTCAAGAAACCCCATGTCAGGATATTTAGTTTTTACATAACCAACTAAACGTGAAATCTCTGATCCAAAATCAGGCTGTTTAGTATAGGTATACGCAAGTGGATTGTTACCGGGCATTATGATGGTGAATTTTCCAACCCTTACTTTTCTTTGCTTCTTCAAAACATTTGTAGGCATCACTTTAACGATGTCGTAACCAAAATATCCCAGAAAATTTCTAATCAATTTTTTCATCTGCGAATTAGCGATAATTATTTCTTTAAAAGTTTCAGCACCATCACCACGTTGTAATCAATTTCACAATTGCTTTCAAACAACACTGAGTATTCCAGGTTCTCAATTTCCTTCAATCGATCGTACATGAATTTCAAGCCCATATCCTTATGAACATGATGCATATTTAATGGCTGGCCAGTTCTCCTGCAAACCTCTTCATACTTCGGCTGATCAGGAAACACCAGTATTAAATTTCCACCTGGTTTTAATATTCTGATGAATTCCTTCAATCCTTTTTTGGTATCAGGAAAATCTTCAATTAAATGGCTCGTGTATACATAATCGTAAGTACTTTCCGCAACCGGAATCGTCTCATTCATCACATCACAAGCTATATCCACCTGATCTTTGCCTGTAAATGCATATGGCTGCGCATAATCTATACCGTCACAATCGGTTTTCTTAATCTTATCTCCACCAAAACCAATATCACAACCATGACCCTGACAATAGGGTAAAACCAGGCTTCGGACTTTTGAGGTTTCCGACTTATAAATAATCTTTATTCCGAGTTTCCTCTTTATTTTCCTGATCAATTTCCGGATCATTCCAAGTGATATTTTTTAATAAGAGAATTCATTTGATCCAACACATAAACAGTGGTGTGCAGGGAGCAAATGGGAATACCCTGATCCCCGACCAGTCTGCATTCGGGATCTTTCATATGAACTGTTTCGTGGTAACAACCTGCAAACTGACAGGGCTGTTGCAAAAAAAAACCTTTGAAAATACTTTTAAAATGCCTGAATTCGGGATTTACGGCACCAAAGAAAATCAAAGAGGGAATCCCCAGGCTCGCTGCAATATGACTTGGGCCTGAATCAATCCCCAAAAAGAAACTGCTGCCAGCTATTAATCCAATCATCTCCCTGATACCGGTTTTTACATATGTGGTGTTAGGAATTTCTTCTGGAGATTTTCCAATTTGAATCACCCTGATTCCTTTTTCCCGAATAGCATCGACCACTTCCATCCAATTCACACCATAAACTTTTCTGTAATTTTTATTGGTTAGCGATTCAAGATGTAACACCATGTATTTACCACCTTCAGCATATTTTTTTGAAAGGATCTTTTCCTCCTCATTTAGATAAATTCTGGGATACTCAATTGTTTGAGGTAAACCAATTTTTTGCTGATACGCGTGCAAAAAATGAGCTTTCGGATTCCTTTCGTATGATTCTTCAAGATCCTTAAACCAAATATTTGTATGGAAAATTCTTTCAAAACCCAGGAGTAATTTTTCAAATAAATTAAGCTCCTGCTTAAAGAATACATTCGGCAAATTGTAATTTTCAAAGAGCTCCGGATATTTTGTATATACAATAAGTTTTTTATGTGTGCTTGCTAATTGACGAATTACCGGTTCTATCCACAGAACATCACCCAATGCGCGTTTCCTAATCAGATAAATTAACCGACGACTCAAAATTTTTTTTGCAAATATATCTTAAAAATCAGGACCTTTTCCGTAAGGTGGAGCGTACCGGATCCGGGTTCTGAGCGGATTTGCAATGAAATTTGCTCTTTCGGTATCTGCCATCTAAATTAGTTGGAAGTTCTCCCTTTCGTTAATCAAATCCTTCAATATTTACAATGAAAAGGTTTTCAATTGTCTTAATTAGTCTGTTTGCTGGTTTATCTGTAACGGCACAGGACTACATGAAGATTCATCAAAAAGCAATTTTGGTCGATACGCATAATGACGTACTCTCTTCAGTAACGATGGCCGGAATGAATATCGACAATAACTTAAAAGGTAAAACACATTCCGACCTCAATCGATTCAAACAGGGAGGGGTAGACGTAGAATTCTTCTCCATTTTTTGTGATGAAAGATTTGGTAAAGACACAGCCTTCAAATTTGCCAATATTGAAATCGATTCGCTTTATGCAATAGCAAAAAGGAACCCGGATAAAATGAGCATTGTGACCACACCAAATGAGCTCGATAAGGCAATCAAAGAAAAAAAACTTGCAGCCATGATTGGGGTTGAAGGCGGTCATATGATTGAAGACAAAATTGAAAACCTGGATAGCCTTTTTAAAAGAGGTGCAAGATATATGACGCTCACCTGGAACAATTCTACATCCTGGGCAAGTTCAGCAAAAGATGAAAGCAAAGGAACAGTACCTAATCCCACAAAGGGTTTGAATGATTTTGGTAAACAAATTGTGAAACGAATGAATGAGCTGGGAATGTTGGTGGATCTCTCACATGTTGGAGAAGAAACTTTTTGGGATGCTATTCAATTAAGCACCAAACCTGTACTGGTGTCTCACAGTAGTGTTTACAATCTTTGTCCGGTTGCGCGCAATCTCAAAGATGATCAAATCAAAGCAGTAGGAAAAAATGGTGGCGTGATTTGTGTAAATTTTTATTCGGGCTTTATTGATAGCACCTATGAAAGAAGAATAAAAGCGTTTATTGCGAGTCACAAAGCAGAATATGATTCATTAAAAAATGCAAAGGCTCCCGAATATGAAATCAATGGATTCTTTTCAAAAAAATATCCTTCGGAAGCGAGCAGTTTAAGGCCCCCACTTTCTATGCTAATTGATCATATCGATTATATGGTAAAGCTAATTGGCGCAGACCATGTCGGTCTGGGCTCCGATTTCGACGGTATAGAATCAGCTCCCCAGGGACTGGATGATGTAACCTGTTTTCCACTAATTACAAAAGCATTGCTTGAAAGAGGTTATAGCAAATCAGATGTGACTAAAATTCTTGGTGGAAATGTGATTCGCGTTTTCAAAGCAAACAGTACGAAATAGCTCTAATGAAAAACTAACCTTTTAATTGTAAAAGGTTCTGCCAAAACATTCTGTCTATGAAATTTTTATCCCTGCTCCTGCTTTTGTCTGTTGGGGTTCATGCGCAGCAATTTTCTCCACAGGAAATAAAAAGATTTGTATCACGCGCGAAAAATGTCTCTATCATTCGCGATATCTGGGGCATTCCTCATATTTATGGCAAAACAGATGCAGATGCAGTTTTTGGTTTGATGTATGCACAATGTGAAGATGATTTTAAACGAGTCGAAATGAATTATATTGAAAAGCTTGGACGCATGGCCGAAGTGAAAGGTGAATCTGAATTATACAACGACCTTCTCATAAAGCTGGTTATCGACTCTGCTGCTGCAATAAAAGACTACAATAATTCTCCCGCCTGGATGAAAAAATTGCTGGATGCATTCGCTGATGGAATGAATTTCTACCTGTACAAAAATCCTTCGGTAAAACCAATTTTAATAGCGCGTTATAAGGCATGGTATCCTTTATTGTGGACCGATGGTAGCATCAGCGCGATCAATTCGGGCGGATTAACAAATATTGATCTTAAAAATTTTTATAGCGGGAGTAACGATGTGGCCATAAGAAGCAATGAATTTGAAGATGAATTGACAACGGGATCGAATGGATTTTCAATCGCTCCTTCAAAATCCGAATCCGGAAATGCATTGTTATATATAAATCCACATGTCACTTTTTACTTTAGAAGTGAAGTTCAGGTTGTTAGTGAAGAAGGACTCAATGCCTATGGCGCAGTTACCTGGGGACAGTTTTTTGTTTATCAGGGATTCAATCAACACTGTGGCTGGATGCATACCTCCGGATATTCTGATGTGGCCGACCTGTATGCAGAAAAGATTTCCAGGTCTGGCGACTCACTGGTATATCTCTATGATGGTCATTTAAAAAAGGTAGGAACAAAAGAAATCACGCTGAAATATTTGTCAGGAAATTCCCTTATCACAAAAAAAATAAAAACTTATTTCACACACCATGGCCCGGTAATGGCTAAACGAAATCATGAGTGGATTTCTTTAAGAGCAATGAACCGTTCCCTCAATGGATTAATTCAATCCTGGAACAGAACCAAGTGCAAAAATTTTCAGGAATTCAAAAAGAATATGGAACTGGTAGCAAATTGTTCTAACAATACCACCTATGCAGATGATCAGGGAAACATCGCTTACTGGCATGGCAATTTTATTCCTAAAAGGGATTCAACCTTCAATTGGTCAGAACCTGTTGATGGCACTAGCTCAAAAACGGAATGGAAAGGTTTACACAAACTGGATGAAATCATTCATGTTTATAATCCGGCAACCGGCTGGACACAGAATTGCAATTCCACTCCTTACACAGTGAGTGGAACCAGCAGTCCTAAAAGAGAAGATTATCCTTTCTACATGTCAACCGAAGGAGAAAACTTCAGGGGAGTAAATGCAGCGCGACTCATGGAAAAATCAGGTAAGCTTGATCTCGATAAGTTAATTGCGCTTGGATACGACACCTATTTATCGGCTTTTGAAGATTTGATTCCAGCATTGGCAAAAGCCTATGATAAACTGCTCACTTCAGGAGATTCAAGTTTTAAGGATCTGGAAAAGCCTTTGTCCATTTTAAAAGGCTGGGATTTGTACTCCGCAGAAAATTCAGTTGCAACCACTGTTGCCATTGAATGGGGACAAAAACTTATGCCCTATATTCTCAAAGTAGAATTGCCTAAAAATGCGAGTATAGTTGATAAAACAAAATCTTACGCGGCCACGTCTTCCGCGAGCGATCTATTAAAACCACTTCGGGAGGCAGTTAGTGACTTAAATGCAAAATACGGCACATGGGAAATTCCCTGGGGTGATATAAACCGCTATCAGCGACTAACGGGAAAGATAGACGAAATATACGATGATAATAAACCCAGCATTCCTTCCGGAATGGCCTCATCAACCTGGGGATGTTTGCCTTCCTTTGTGAGTCATTATGTGAACGGTACAAAGAAACGTTATGGTTACAACGGAAATAGTTTTATTTGTGCTGTGGAATTTGGCAAGCGAGTAAATGCCCGCTCCCTTTTAACTGGCGGCGAAAGTGGAGACCCCACGTCCAAACATTTCAACGACCAGGAATTAATGTATACAAAAGGGAAATTTAAAGATGTGCTATTTTACAAAGAAGATGTACTGAAACATGTAGAAAGAACCTATCATCCCGGTGAATAAATTCTTTCAGTCAATAAAAACATTTACATGAGCCTTCGACCGCTTATTTTGTCGTGCATTGCTCTACTTTTTGCATGCAACCAATCTACTGCTCCAAAAGACAATTTCAATGATCTTGCAGAAAAATATGTAAGGCTGGGCCTTTCGATTGGACAATATGATTCGGATTTTGTAGATGCATATTACGGTCCGGATTCTCTCAAACCAAAAACTACAAAGCTTGATGCCTTTCCAAAGGACAGTCTGCTCAAATTGGTTGATGACCTTAAGTTTGAATTCAAAAAATATACGGACAGCAGCAATCAAAATGATACCATTCGACGCCGGGCGGTTTGGATCACAAAACAGCTGACTGCATTTTCAAGAAGAATCAAAATTTTTAGCGGTGAGCTAAAATCTTTTGATGAAGAAGCCTTAGAAATTTTTGATGTTAAGGTTCCGGATTATAGTGAAGACAATTTCAAAGCATTGGTCGCGGAACTTGACAAAAGTTTACCAGGTAAAGGATCCATTTCTGAAAGAGTGGATCAGCTCGCCAATCGTTTTATAATTCCTAAAGAAAAAGTTGACACTGTTTTTAAGGCAGCAATTGAGGAGGCACGTAAGCGAACTCATAGCCATTATGATTTGCCACAGGAAGAATCTTTTACACTGGAATATGTAAATAATAAACCATGGAGCGGCTACAACTGGTACAAGGGAAATTATCATAGCGTGATTCAAATAAATCTTGATGTACCCATTTACATCGACCGCGCCATCGATCTTGCCTGTCATGAAGGATATCCGGGTCATCATGTTTACAATATGATGCTCGAGAAAAATCTTTACCATGATAAAGGTTGGGTTGAAATTTCTTTGTATCCTTTATTCAGTCCGCAATCATTAATTGCAGAAGGTAGTGCTAATTATGGAATTGATTTGTCGTTTCCGGGAACAGAAAAAAACACATTCACTAAATCAAAGTTGTTACCACTGGCGGGACTGGATTCAACAAATCTGGATCTTTATTACAAGGTCATTTCTATAAAGGGTCAATTAAATTATGTAAGGAACGAAGTTGCACGCGGATTATTGAGCGGAAGCATGACTGATTCCGTGGCTACGAAATGGTTAACTCAGTATGCATTAATGAGTCCGCTTATTGCATCCAAATCCATCAGCTTTATTCGCAAATACAGGGCCTATGTAATTTGTTACAATTATGGACAGGAGCTGGTTAAGAATTTTGTAGAGCATAATGGAGGACTTGTAACGGTACCTAATAAGCGATGGCAGGTTTTTGGATGGTTATTGAGTAATCCGGTAACGCCAACAGACCTAATTCAGGACAAACCTATTCCATAAACTGCATGGAAGAAAGCTTCAACCAGACCGACCGATCTAAAATTCCATTAAACAGAGTTTTGGGATTATCTACGGGTATTTTACTCGTGGCAGGAACTATGATTGGTTCCGGAGCATTTAAAAAGATTGCTCCCATGGCTCAAACAGGACTGAACGAAATTTTGATTCTGCTTGCATGGATCGTCGCTGGAATTATCACGATGTTTGGTGCATTCACGTACGCGGGACTTGCCAGTTTGACTAACAAGACCGGAGGTGTATATGAATATTTAAGGTTGGTTTACGGAGATTTTATCGCCTTTCTATTTGGCTGGGTTATTTTTTTAATGGGAGGAAGTGGTGCCATTGCGGCACTGGCTTTTGTTTTCTCCCAATCAGCTAATAATCTATTTCACTTTCCAAATCCTTTTGATTCTTTAAAGGATTTTTCCCTTGGCAATTTTATATTCCCATTTGCCAGTTCCGGGGTCAAAATATTTGCCCTTTTAGTAATCATTATACTAACGTGGGTGAATACCCGAGGTGTTAAGAATGGCGGGGTATTAAATAATGTAGTAACGGCAGCCAAAATCCTGGGCATACTAACCATCATAATTTGGGGACTATTTTATTCGGGAGCGCAACCTGCCAATGCAACTGCAACAGTGCCGGAAATTTCGTCCGGACTTGCCGCATTCAGTGCTTTTTTCGGAGCCATGCTCAGCGCCTTATGGGCCTATGATGGTTGGGCGAACATTACATACGTAACTGGAGAAATTCGCAACCCACAAAAGAATGTGCCTTTGGCAATAATGGGAGGAGTTGGAATTGCAATGACACTTTATGTGCTTTTGAATTTTGTATTCATGCGTGTGATGCCATTACAAAATTTAGCTGCTGTAGGTGAAAATCAAATTGCAGCAACGGAAGTTGCCAGGGTATTAATGGGAAATCCAGGGCATATAGTCATTTCGGTGCTAATCATGGTAAGCACGTTCGGGGCTGTAAATGCCTGTATTATTGTCTATCCGAGAGTTTATTATCGAATGGCCCAGGAGAATGCTTTTTTTAAGAAAGCATCTTACGTACATCCTGTCTTTAGAACGCCCTATATATCTCTCATCTACTCCTGTATTTGGAGTTGCATACTGGTAATTACCGGAACTTTTGATCTGCTCACAAACCTTGTCATTTTTTCAGGCTATTTGTTTTTTATCCTGGTGGTTTGGGGCATGATGAGATTGAAATCAAAAGGAGTGATTCTTACAAAAGTCATAGGATATCCGGTGATTCCGATCATCATTATCCTATTTTCATTTATATTAGTCGGAAATACGTTTATTGTTGAACCACGGCAGTCCGTTATTGGTCTTGCTCTGGTTCTTTCCGGAATACCATTTTTTTATTTATTTAAGAAGAATAAGTCGGTTGAAAATACAGGCGAACCCTTGTGATGGTATACCGCCAAACATATTTATCGTTCGTATTTTCAAAGTGTTTGTTATATTGTTATTCCCAAACTTTTCCCCTGAAAACCCTGACACCCTTATTTACTGCCTGGAACGAAATATTCATTATAGACAATCATGGAAGAACAGGAAAATCAACAACAATCTGTTAACCCGGATGATGAGCCTGCTGCGGAAGTTGCACCTGAATTACCAGTTTTAGAAAAAATTCACCTTTTAGCGGTACCAGAAACGGAAAAAAATTCTAGCAGTACAATGGAAATTCATCACCATCCGCATCTACAGCATGAGAAGCTATGGAAAGAATATGTTTTTGAATTTTTGATGCTTTTTATTGCCGTCAGTGCCGGTTTTTTCGTAGAGAATATCAGGGAGCATTATGTTGAAAAACATAGGGCAAAGGAATATGCGGCCATGATGGTTACAGATTTAAAAACAGATACCATCGAATTAAATGATATCGTACACAGAACCTATTTAGCAGTAACTTATCTAGACACATTTTTGCAGGTTACCTCAAAGCAGGAAATAACTCAGATACCCAGCGGAAAACTTTACTGGTACGGACTGTGGGGCGGATTTATCAGGCCATTTATTTCGCATGATGCAGCACTGCAACAAATGAAAAGCTCAGGAACGCTCAGATATATTACGAATGATACTCTTGCAAAACTTATTACAGATTATGATCTCCTTTTGAGAAGTATGCAGGAATTGAATGATCTTGATGCACCTATATATCTTGAAACAAGAAAAGCAAGAGCAAAGATTTTTGATTTCAGGTATAATTTAAAGGCGAACGAAATAGCGCAGGCAACTTATGTATCCTTTAATCAGTCTATAATTGACACGTTTATGTTATTGAATCCGCCAATGCTAACGGTTGATAAAGGCACGTTCAATGAATATATCGAATTATGCAGGTCAAGAATGTTAAAAGCAGTATTGAAGAAAGAACTTGAGATCCTTGAAAAAGCAACGAATCTATTAGGTGAACTCAAAAAGGTGTACCATTTTGACTAGCATTTCTATTTAACATTTGTATCATGAAAATTTTCCTGGCCGCACTCATACTTATTTCTCTAAATACTCACGCGCAGAAAGGCAAAGTTATTTCTGCGGAAATAGTGACAATTCATTCTGATATTTTGAATGAGGACCGGAAATTATATATCTACAAACCCACTGAAAATACAATTTACTCTCCCTCCACTTATCCCGTAATTTATCTTCTTGATGGAGCTGCCCACATTAATATGGTGGCCGGACAAATTCATTTTCTCTCCGAAAGTTACCCTGTATTACCCCGCATGATTGTAGTAGGAATTGCAAATACTAATCGCACCAGAGATCTTACACCAACAAATGCAAGAACAGGCTACGATGGCAAACCTGATTCAACAAGTGTATACCTTAAATGGAGTGGAGGTGGTGAAAAATTTATGTCATTCGTAGAAAATGAAGTGATTCCTTACGTAGAAGAAAATTACAGGACCGCTCCTTACAGAATATTCACAGGGCATTCTCTCGGCGGATTGATGATGTTTTATTCAATGCTGCACAATCCGGAGTTATTCAACGCTTATATCGCTATAAGTCCTTCTCTGTGGTGGGACAATCAATGGATTCTGAAACAAATGTCCGGACTACCACCAAAAGATATGGCGAGGGACAAAATTGTATTCTTCAGCGATGGAAATGAAGGAAGCCAGTTTCATAAAGATGCGTTAACGATGGATTCCATTTTCAGAAAGAAAAATTTCAAGGGAATCAAATACGAATACAAATACTACCCTGATGAATCACATATAGCTGAGCCCGTAAAAGCTTTTTACGACGGCATTCGCTTCGTTTACCCACACTGGTATCCGCCAGAAATGGACACGAGTATGGTTCCACTTCCATACAAAGTTTTTGAAAAACATTATAAAGAGCTTTCCCGACTGTATGGGTATGAAATAAAACCTCCCGAAGAAGTAATCAATTCCTATGGTTACAGTTTGCTCGATGAAAAAAGAATAGAGGAGGCATTGATATTTTTTGAAAGAAACGTAGACAACTATCCCGAATCCTACAATGTTTACGATAGTTATGGCGAGGCTCTAATGGAAAGTGGTAAAAAGGATGAAGCCATTGCCAGTTATAAAAAGTCCCTTGAACTCAACCCGAATAATGAAAACGCAAAGGAAAAATTGAAGATCTTGCAAGCCAAACCAAAAAACTGAGACATGAAAAAACTACTGTTGTTAATTGCACTGCCCTTCAGCGTGGCAGCGCAAAAGAATTCTACTCAACAACTCGAGCAGTATGTAGAAGCTCAAAACAAGATCAAGGGTTTCAGCGGATCAGTGCTGGTGGTTCAAAAAAATAAAATCCTGCTTAATAAAGGTTATGGCTTCGCCGATATTGAATGGAGTATTCCCAATAGTCCGTCTTCAAAATTCAGAATTGGTTCACTCACCAAGCAATTTACGGCTGCATGCATTTTACAATTGATCGAACAGGGGAAATTATCACTTACCGATAAACTCAGTAAGTTTTATCCTGATTTTCCAAAGGGTGACAGCGTAACCATTTACATGTTACTCAATCATACATCCGGAATCGCGAGCTATACGGATCAATCTGATTTTGGAGCAGTGGCCCGATTGTCATGGCCAAGAGATTCTATGATTTCTTATTTCAAAAACCGACCCTATAATTTTTCGCCCGGTACGGGATGGAAGTATAATAACTCAGGCTATTTTTTGCTTGGATGCATTATTGAAAAAGTGAGTGGAGAAACTTATGCTGCTTATGTTCGTAAACATATATTCGAGCCATTAGGGATGTTGAATACCGGAACTGATAGTAATAACGCTATTCTGGCGAATAAGGCACAAGGTTATGAAAAAGCGGGCCCCAAATTTGTTAGTGCAGACTGGATCGCAATGGAATGGCCTTTTAGTGCCGGTGTAATTTATTCCACTACAGAAGATTTATATAAATGGGATCGTGCTTTATACGGAAACAAGATTATTTCGGAAGCATCCAAAAAATCTATGTTTACTCCGGGTAAAAGCAATTATGGATTTGGAATTATTATTGACAGCCTGGAAAAACATTTTAGAATTTGGCACAATGGAGGAATCCCTGGCTTTGTTTCAAATTTCAGCAGGTATGTAAATGACGATTTATGCATCATTGTTTTATCTAACGATGCTTTTAATTCCGATGGAGTCGCCGATGGTTTGGCTGGAATTCTTTTCGGAGCAAAAGTCGAATTCCCTTACGAACATAAAGAAGTAAAGATTGATACGGCTATCCTTAGCCGTTATATAGGTAAATACAATGCATTCCTTACTATTAACGTAATTAAAAAAGATGGGAAATTATATCGCCATCGTGATGGCACTCCGGACATTGAGCTGAAGCCCGAATCGGAAACAAAATTCTTTTATGCTGATGATAGTGATCGTCAGTTGGAATTCGAAGTTGATGCAAATGGAAAAGTCACCAAAATCTGGTTTATTAATAATGGCAATCGTGGCGAAATGAAAAAAGTTGAATAGTCCCGATCAGTAATTCAATAACACATTTACATATTTATCAAGGCGTGATTTTGCCAGGAAATTTTGTTCGAGATCCAAATTGAATGGAACTGGTGTGTCAATGGATGCACATCTCATTACAGGTGCATCCAGCATAGTGAAACAGTGTTCAGTTATCCAGGCTGCAATTTCAGCACCAACGCCTCCAATTAAATTATCTTCATGCAATACAAGAACTTTTCCAGTTCTTGAAACAGACTCTCGAATGGCGTCATAGTCCAGCGGCAATAAAGTTCTGAGATCGAGGATATCAATAGATGCATCCAGATTTTTCATCGCATATTCTGTCGCCCATTGTACACCCGATCCATAAGTGATGATTGAAATATCTTCTCCTTCTTCTACCCAACGTGCCTTCCCGATTTCGATTTCATAATATTCTTCGGGTACTGGTCCGCTGATGCTTCTATACAAACCCTTGTGCTCAAAAAACATTACCGGGTTTGGGTCATTAATGGCAGCAATGATCAATCCTTTTGCATCCATTGGAGACGAAGGATAGACAACTTTAAGTCCAGGAGTATGTACAAACCAGGCTTCGTTACTTTGTGAATGAAATGGTCCTGCCCCAACTCCACCACCCGAAGGCATTCGGATCACTACATCAGCATTCTGTCCCCAGCGATAATGGATTTTAGCCAGGTTATTGACGATTTGATTAAACCCTACTGTAACAAAATCTGCAAACTGCATTTCCATCATACTCTTAAATCCTTCCAGGCTCAATCCCAATGCAGATCCCACAATCGCACTTTCGCAAAGCGGAGTATTGCGAACTCTTTCTTTCCCAAACTTATTTACAAAGCCTTCAGTAATTTTAAATGCACCGCCGTATTCCGCAATATCCTGTCCCATTAATATCAAATTATCATGCGCAATCATACTTTGGTATAAACCTTCTTTAATTGCATCGATAAACCTTTTCTCAGGATGAGATTCAGGATTTATTTCAGAGCTATCAGCGTATTTTTTTACTTCCTTTTCTGCAGTCATTAAGGGTGTAGCATACAAATCCCGAATTTCTTCATCGCTATCTGGTATCGTTATGGGAGAATCAAAACCAATTTTCAATTCCTGTTCAATATGGTTTTTGAATTCGGTTTTTAACGATTCAATCTCCATTGTTGTCATTACATTATTTGCAAGGAGCCACTTTTCATAATTCTTAATTGGGTCCTTTAATTCCCATTCTGCAAACAGCTCTGGCGGAACATATTTTGTTCCACTTGCTTCTTCATGTCCCCTCATTCTAAACGTCATGCATTCGATCAAATAAGGTTTCTGTTCCCTAATACAATATTCTCTTACCCCGCGAATGGTATCATAAACTTCAAGGACATTGTTCCCATCAATTTTTACACCTCCCATTCCATATCCTGCAGCTTTGTCCACTATACTATTGCTGCGATATTGTTCACTAACGGGAGTGCTCAATCCATATCCATTATTTTCTACAATAAATATCACGGGCAAATCCCAAACGGCAGCAACATTTAAAGCTTCATGAAAATCACCTTCACTGGTTCCACCTTCGCCGGAAAAAGCAAGGCTAATTTTATTTTCCTTCTTTAGTTTGTATGCGAGTGCAACGCCATCTGCAATGGCGAGTTGCGGACCGAGGTGAGAAATCATACCGCAGATATGATGTTCACGATTTCCAAAGTGAAAACTCCTTTCGCGCCCTTTGCTATACCCATCTTTTGATCCCTGCCATTGCTTGAAGAGTTTACTCAGGGGCATTTTACGCGTTGTAAATACACCAAGATTGCGGTGCAAAGGCATGATCCATTCTTCATTATCCAGGGCCATAGTTGCACCAACGGCAATCGCTTCCTGGCCTATTCCACTAAACCATTTTGAAATTCTTCCCTGCCTTAACAATACCAGCATTTTCTCCTCGATCATCCTGGGAAGAAGAATATTCCTGTAAATTTCCTGGAGTGTCTCGTTCGATAAATCCTTTCTATCAAATTGCATAACACAAACCTATGTGGTTTTTGACAACCTTGCTAAGTTGCAGGAATTTTTTTTGTTATGTCTACAGCAAGTAAAATTTCAGGGAAAATTAAGATTTGTCTTTATCCTTACTACTGAATAATAGTGAGCTCAATATGGACAATAATAATGCAAACAAAAATCCCCACCAGAATCCATCGATGGCAAAACCTTTTACAAATTTGCTTGCCAGCAACACTGTGAGAGCATTTATTACGAGGAGAAAAAACCCGAGTGTGAGAATAGTGATCGGAATCGTAAGTAAAATAAGGGCCGGACGAATAATGGCATTGATAACTGCTAATACCAGGGCAAAAACTATCGCTGTCCAAAAAGAGTCAACATGAATTCCAGACAATACCTGCGCCAGACCGAATGCAACTGCTCCGGTAACTATGATGCGGATAATAAAATTCATAAGAAAATTTTGGAATAAGATAAATCAAAGCATTCATTCAATCAAGTTTTCACCCCGCATTCTCACCGAAATTTTTGATCGATCCTGCCTTTAGATTACCAGGAGTTCATAGAAATTTTCTGGTCTTAAATATTTGTTGGCAAGCTCCTGTAATTCAGCGGCCTTACTTTCCTTGATGGCACTCACTGAGGAATAAAAGTAATTTTGGTCAAGCCCATTGAGTATTATGTTTTTCCATCTCCCAATTATGTGAAATGGACCATCAAGATCTCCTAAAATGGTTCCAATCAAATAATTTTTCACCAATAGTAGTTCGTCTTCGCCAATAGGTTCCTCCCGAAGTAGTTTCATTTCGTTGTATACTTCCTGGATAGCCGCCTCACTAACATCCCTACCTGCTTCTGTACTAACAACCCAGGCGCTGGTCTGCATATGGTTTTGAAGGAAACTATGAATTCCGTACGTATATCCTTTATCTTCCCTGATATTACTCATCAGTCGGGATCCAAAATACCCTCCAAAAACGGTGTTTAACACCTGTGCTTTTGCAAAATCAGGGTGATGTCGGTTGGGAAATAGCGATGCAATCCTTATGGCACCCTGAACGCCGTCGGGATCATTAACGATCCTGTATTTTTTTTCAGTGGAAGGATGTATTTCGTGGCTGATCTCAGGAATCTTATTTCTATTCAAAGAAAGTTTTCCAAAATTGCTGTTTAATTGCTTTTCAATATCGGCTGGCAACTTGCCTGCAACGAAAATGATGCAGTTTCCATTCAGATAATACTGCCTGAAATATTTTTCAAGTGCTTCCTTTTTCAAAGCATTAAAAGCAATGGTGGAACTGTAAATGCCATATGGATGATCGTAGCCAAAAAGATATTCATCAATCAACCTGTGAGCCACAAAATCACATTTTTTCAAATTCACTTCCAGGCGCTGTTTCATGTTCTGCTTATAAATTTCCAGCTCTTCTTCCGGGAAAGTCGATTCTGTAATGAGTTCTCCAATTACAGGAAGAAGTTGTGGTAAGTGTTTAGACAGGCAATGCAGAGATAAAGTTGCCGTTTCGTTATAACAGTTACGGTTGAAATATGAACCATAATATTCAAAATGTTCATTGATTTCAAAAGCGGTTCTGGACTTTGTTCCGTTTTTAAGAAGATAATTGGTTGAGGCAGCCAGCATGTTTTGATCTTCATACCAGTTACCCGCATAAAAAACGAGTTCCAGTTGCATTACTTCTTCGGCCCCTGCATCTATTGCATATACTTCAACTCCGTTGTCCAGTACATATTTTTGATATGGCTTAAGTTCCAGTTGATACTCTATGGCGTCTTTTATTCCGGGCGCAAATTGTCTGTTAATCATTCTCCTGTTTCCTTTTTTAATTCTCGCTGTAATAATGCAAAGTGTTACTATTTGATTCGTCAAAAATCACTTTGGCCTGGTGTTGCAATTCCTCTGCAGTTACCGCCTGGTATTTTTCGAGTTCTGTATTCATCATATTAGTGTCGCCAAGCAAACTATAAAACGCAAGGCTGTTTGCCCGATTCATTACACTCATATCCTCAAATGCAATCAGGCTTTCGGTCTTATTTTTTACCTTCTGCAATTCCTTTTCTTCCACCAGCGATTTCCTGATTTTATCCAGTTCTTCTTCCAATGCCTCTTCAGCATGAGCCATTTTTACACCTTTCACCAGTTTACCTTCGATCGTGAGCAAATCCGGATCAATGGTTCCGAAATGATAACATTCAATGTTGCTGAACAATTGCTTTTCTTTTACCAATGCCTGATAGAGCCTGGAACTGCCACCGCCACCAAGAATTTCAGTGAGGAGGTCGGTTGCATAATAGCGCTTGTCCAGCCGTCCGTAAACGTGCCACGATTTGTAAAAAGAATCCAATGGAACATTTGCGTGTACATCCAAAACTCTCGCTTCGATTTGATTCGGTTCCTTAGGGATCTCGCGAATTATTTTTTGCCCCGCTTCAATATCTCCAAACCATTTTTCTGAAAGATGTTTCACCTGGGGCAGTGTTACATGACCTGCTACTACCAGTATGGCATTTGAAGGTCTGTAATATTTGAAAAAGAAATCTTTTACATCTTTTAGTGTGGCATTTTCAACGTGACTCAATTCTTTGCCAATGGTCATCCATCTGTAAGGATGAACCTTGTAAGCGAGTTCCCTCATTTTGTGCCAAACATCACCATAAGGTTTATTCAGGTAGTGCTCTTTGAATTCTTCACTCACTACTTTTCTTTGAACATCCAGACTCTTCTCACTAAATGCAAGACTCAACATTCTATCGCTCTCGAGCCAGAAAGCGGTTTCAATATTTTCTGCTGGTAACTGGGCATAATAATTGGTGAGATCGTTTGTAGTGTATGCATTGTTTTCTCCTCCTGCAAGCTGCAGTGGTTCGTCATATTGAGGAATATTTATGGAACCACCAAACATGAGATGCTCAAATAAATGTGCAAAACCTGTTCTTGACGGATTTTCATCACGGGCTCCTACATCATACATGACATTTACAACAGCCATCGGCGTTGAGTGGTCTTCGTGCACGAATACCCGCAATCCATTATTCAATTCAAATTGATCAAAATGTATCATCCTGCAAAAGTCACATATCCGCAAGCTAAATCCCAAAAAAATATTGGAATGGTCTGTTAAACTACCAGGAGGCCAGAATTTAAATAAAGAAGGCCCGAACTTTTCGGGCCCAATTTTGTTATACGATTACTTAAAGAATACTCTTTGGTCTGATGGTCAGAAGTACGGGTTCGTTATCGCGCAGGATCAGCACTTTTATTTTTTCTCCCACGCTTTGCAACATGTTTTTGTATAGCTGGATGTTGTTGCTGAGATTATTTCCAACACCCAGAATCACATCTCCATGCTTGAAACCGGCAACAGCTGCCGGGGATTCATCAATTACATCTTCCACTTTAATTTTCCCATCTTCAAAATAAATTCCAAGGCCCGTATAAGCATAATCGAAGAGGTCATTAAAATGCGAATTGGGCGATATATGAATTTCTTTGCGTGGGTAGTTCAAAACAATATTGAATCGACGCAACAAATCATTACCTACCAGTCCGGCCAGGTAAGGATAAGATGTCACATTATATTCATCTTCGAAAATGAAAGTGGGCACATTTCTAAATCGGTAAGGCCCAACTTTAACATCTTTCACAGTGGTAAGTTGCATCGCCATTTTTCCACCCAATCCTTCTGCCTGGGTTACTACAGGTTTTTTTCTTGGATTGAGCGCAGCACTGTCTTTGGCGAAATCATCCGAAATGAGAAAGCAAAGACCGGCACCTGTATCAAAATAAAATTTGGAATTAAAAGATCGCTGATCCCTGAAATCAGTCGATACAACCGGAATAGAAGCGAGAGTTGGTTTTAGAATATGACCACCCCTTTTATATTTAAATTCTCCTGGAGAATAAACACTAATTAGCAAACTATCATAATCAATTCTAACAATGAATTTACTCAAAAAGCTATACCCGATTATCCCATCAATCTTGACTCCATAAACGCTGGTTAGGATGTCATAATCATTTACGTGAAAATCCAGACTGTCCACCGTCAATCCGGGCAAATGCAATTTCCCTCCGTATAGAAAGTTTACTTTGTGCACACCAGCGATCCCGCGAATAGTGCGGTCTGAGGGGACCGTTGGAATTGCAAGATCTGAAACTGTGGAAGAATCCAGGGAAATGCCGCCACTTCCTGTATCCAAAATGAAATTTAGTGAATCGGTATATTGATTTACGCAGCCCCTTATCATTACTACCCCGCCACTAAACTGTTGAAATTTGAATTTGGTGATGTACCGGGCGGGGGGATTGGTGAAAACTTCCTGTGCTGTTGAACTGAACCATAAGAGCAAAAGGGGCAATGCAATGGTTGATAGAGTAAAATTTTTTCTCATATACGTTGCTGAAATTAATTCTTTTGAGTCCTAATACAAAGCCGTCCATCCTATTCAACTGTTGTTTATTATTTTTGTTATGGATATACATAATTATCGCAAAGATGAATTTAGCAGACATCTACCAGAGAGCACTACAATTGGAAAACCTTTCCATAGAAGAAGGTATTTTTTTATATGAAAACGCTGCTTTAACGGAACTAATGTTCGTTGCAAATGAGCTTCGCGCCAAACAAGTTCCCCACGGCAGAGTTACCTGGCAGATTGATCGCAATGTAAATACTACCAATGTTTGCATAGCAAACTGTAAATTTTGCAATTTTTTCCGTCCACCTGGTCATGCCGATAGCTACATTACGGATATTGACACATATAAAAGAAAAATTGATGAGACTTTTCGCTATGGCGGGGACCAATTATTACTTCAGGGTGGCCACCATCCATCACTGGGACTTGATTTTTACACTACGCTATTCCGTCAGCTAAAAGATCTCTACCCAACTCTTAAACTGCATGCGCTCGGACCACCCGAAGTGGCCCATATCTGTAAGCTTGAAAAGATGAGTCACCATGATGTTTTAGTGGCATTAAAAGCAGCGGGGCTAAACTCACTGCCAGGCGCAGGCGCAGAAATACTGGTTGATCGCGTACGCAGACTTATCAGCAAAGGTAAATGCGGGTCACAAGAATGGCTTGACATCATGAAAGAGGCCCATAAACTCAATATTACTACCAGCGCCACCATGATGTTTGGGCATGTAGAAACTATCCGGGAAAGATTTGAGCATCTTGTAAAAATTCGTGAAGTACAGGCTCTTAAACCTGAAAATGCAAAGGGATTTCTTGCATTTATTCCGTGGACTTTCCAGGACGTGGACACGCTTTTGACACGAATTCGTGGCGTCCATAATCTTACCACGCCTGAAGAATATATTCGAATGATTTCACTCAGCAGAATCATGCTTCCAAATATTAAAAACATACAGGCATCCTGGCTCACAGTAGGAAAGAAAACCGCTCAATTATGCCTACACGCAGGAGCCAATGATTTCGGGAGTATCATGCTTGAAGAAAATGTGGTAAGTGCTGCAGGTGCGCCTCACCGTTTCACTTACAAATCTATTCAGGACGCAATTACTGAAGCTGGATTTATCCCTCAACTGCGGAATCAACAATACGAATGGCGGGAAATCCCTGAAAACATCGTTGAGCAGGTTATCAACTACTAATTTTCTTCGCGTTAAACATCTTCAAATACATCAATAGATGTAATTGTTCTTTCATGTGTCTAAGTGTTATCATTTACCATGGCTAAATCCCTTGTCCACCGCGGGTTTTCCAGCAATAAAGCTTTTGTATTTCCCGTTACTCATTTGATTTTTAACGTATAACCCAACGAAACTGATCCCTGAGAAATCCATCCTCAAAAGCATGGCCAGTCCGTATAAAAAACTGATCCGTATTGCTATTGTCATTTTTGCATTGGTAGCATTGTTTAATTTTTTTGGATACTACCTGATCAGAATCAGAACTGAAGAAAATGAACAATTGACCAAGGTTGTAAACCTCGTTCATAAACAACGGACTTTTTCACAACAAATTCTCGCTTACGATATTCTCATTCTCGATGAAGACGCCAATAATGTTGTTCGAAATAAACAAGTCCTTGAAGCGAGTCTGGATACTTTTGTTTTGCATCAGCAATACCTGAGAAACATTACCAGGCTTCCCAATTTTCCTGCTGCACCAAATAATACCGAAACAAAAAGGCTTCTTTCAATAGCGCAAATTCATTTCAAAACGATTGTAGAAGTAACCAAACAGATTTTGTATGAAGAACCTGAAATTGTACAGAAGAATAAAGAAGATTTGCGCACTTCATTAATGTATTCCTGCCGGCAGATCATTCCGGTTATGGACGATGCTTCCAAAGCATATGCAGATATTGCCAATGATAAAATACATGAGTCATCAGATATCAACACGGGAAAATTTGTGCTCTTCGTTTTTGCATTGGGGTTACTGGTATTCCTGGTGCTTGAACCTGCATTTGAAAAAGGGCAGAGAAGTTTGCGACAATTGCAGGCAGCAGAACACGAACTTGAAAAAGAGAAAAGATATTTGAGTTCCATCCTTCAGTCCCAAACTAACTATGTAATCAGGATCGATAGAAACGGAAATTTTACCTATGCCAATCCTTCTTTTCTTGGAACATTTGAACATACCGAAGAGGAATTAATGGGCACTCCATTTTACACAACTATATATCCAAAAGATCTTCAAAAATGCAGGGATATTGCAGATGCCTGCTGGGAAACTCCAGGAGAAGTATATGAACTATTGATTCGAAAACCTATTGGTAAAAGCAGGACTTATCTCTGGACCGAATGGGAATTCATAGCCCTTCAAAATGAAAATGGTGAAGTAAATGAAATTCAGGGTATCGGATCAAATGTTAGCGCCAAAGTAGAAGCAGAGCAGTCCCGCCAGGAAGCAATTAATGCACTTTCAAACGCCCTCACTATTGGAAAAATGGGCTCCTGGAAAATTGATCTTTTCAGTCAGGAAATTATGATGAGTATGGAGTTGCAGGAAATCCTCGAAATGAAAGCGGAAGAGAGCATTGTTATGCCTCTCGAAAAATATCTCTACAGTTTTGTTGTTCCCGAAGATATTCCAACCGTCATTCAAAGCTTAAAGAAAGCACTCGATAACAGACATAAGCATCATTTTACCACTGAGTTCTATTACCGGGTGAAAACCAAAAACAATAATATCAAGAATCTCTATGCCAAAGCAGAAAGCATCAATGAGACCGAGGGCTTTGGTATTGTTCAGGATATCACTGAACAAAAGAAAGCAGAAGAAGCCCTGGTACAGAGCGAACAAAAATTCCGTTTGCTTGCAGAGAACTCTGAAGATATCATCAGCGTGCATTCCGTTGATGGCATCATTCAATACCTATCACCCTCTGTGCAGACCGTTTTGGGTTACAAGGAAATGGAAGTGATCGGAACTTCAGTTATTAGTCTTGTTCACGAAGATGATCATCATAAATTCATTCCGAA
>PSRI01000246.1 GCA_003175935.1 Bacteroidota bacterium | reverse complement strand
CGGGCGTCTTGTACGGAAATTATTTGGAAGTATCACCAATAGAAAATAGTTTACCAAAAAAATACACAGTGAAGAAAATTACCTTACTCCTAAGTTTTGTTTGCTTTGCCTTTGCAACCAATGCCCAGAAATCTGTATCACTTTTCAACGGAAAAGACCTTCATGGATGGACAATTCATGGTACTGAACGATGGTATGTGGAGAATGGAGAATTGATTTGTGAAAGTGGTCCGAACAAACAATATGGTTATCTAAGCACCAACCAGGCTTATGATAATTTTATTCTTACAGTTGAATTTAAACAGGAAGCCAATGGGAACAGCGGTGTGTTTTTCCGCTCTTCGATCGATGGCGTAAAAATAAGTGGATGGCAGGCTGAAGTTGCTCCGATCAATTTGCATACAGGCGGAATTTATGAATCGTATGGCAGAGGATGGCTGGTGCAGCCCAAACCCGAAGACGAAAAATGGTTGAAAGAAGGAGAATGGAATACTATGAAAGTAAAAGTAAATGGGGATGAGGTTACAACCTGGCTTAACGGTCACCAAATGGTGTATATTAAGGATGAAAAAATCGGAAAAGGAAGAGGTTTTATCGCTTTACAAATTCACGATGGCGGGGGTATAAAAGTAAGATGGAAAAAGATTTTGATCCAGGAATTGAAATAAAATTAGAATGCCCCAATCAGCTGGGGCATTTTTTATAAGAATATTTTTTAAAATGCATATCCTACGGCTATGGATATTGTTGGCAATACCCCACTGTAACTTCCAACTCCCTGGTTATTTTCAGCTACGTTAATGCTTAAATATTGTACACCAGCGTTAATATCCAATGCGAATCCGCCTCTGAAAATCCATTGGTGTCCGCCAATCGCCTTAATCGCAAATCCTTTTGCATCTATTTTTTCTGAATTGTCTGCCGTCTTTACAGAGCCACCTGCAAATTCAAGTCCGGGCCCCACATACCAGCCGCGAGGTGCATATTTTGTACCCGAAACATAAAATCTGTATTCACCACTTATGCCATAAATGGTAAATTTATCGCCACTTGAATTAAAATAACCGTAGGTAGGGGCAATCAATATTGATGATTTTTGTGAGATTGCTCTTTCATAACCAATATTCGCTGACCCCAGGAGGATTCCTATAGGATTAATTTTTATGACATTTTTTTCATCCTGTGCATTTGCAGAGCTTAAAACCAGGATAAAGATGAAGGCTGTCAGGAGTTTTTTCATACAGTTGTTTTAGGTTTAGAGTTATGTATAACGATTTGCAGAAATAATTCTTGTTTCCTCCTGATCATTTTCTGCTCTTCCGCGAAATTTTGCCGAAAACTGATCGAAAATTCCGTTTATCCTTAAATGCGTGTGATGCTTCCGGTTAGAAAGAAAACTTTGTAGTTTCCTGATTCTAATTCAGCGGCCTTTCAAAATCTCATAGCCACCAAAATAGTAATTATGCAACTAACTAATGCACTTAACTGGTTCGAAATTCCTGTTAAAAATTTTGATCGTGCTAAGAAATTCTACGAAGCTATTTTCAATTACCAAATGCCTGAGTCGCAAATGGGTCCTGCAAGGATGGGTTTTTTTCTTTACGATTTTCAATCTGGAAAAGTTGGCGGAGCAATAGTAGAACGGGAAGGATTTCATGAACCTTCAGACAAGGGTTCATTGATTTACTTAAATTGTGAGCCTGATCTCCAGGTTGTTTTGTCGAGAGTTGAAAATGCGGGTGGAAAAATCCTGATGGAGAAAACTGAAATTTCTCCAGAACAAAAGCTTGGTTTTTGGGCAATGATCAAAGACACTGAAGGCAATCGTGTAGCCCTTCACTCCATGGGATAAACGAATGGAGGGCGCAACGTAATAATTTGATGATTCAATCTTCAACCATACAATTACTGCGCTTTCATTTTTCTTTGTTTTTGATGCCTGTCTATTGGTTCGCACTTAGCAAGGTGCCCCAAATTCAAATAACAGATTCCATACTTGTTTTTCTAATCCTGCATGTTTTAGTATATCCCGCCAGTAATGGTTATAATAGTTATATGGATCGGGACGAAGGGAGCATTGGAGGGATAAAAAATCCGCTTCAACCTACAAGACAGTTATTTATTACTACTCTCTTTATGGATTTTGCAGCGATACTTTTATCTCTCATTATCAGCGTTTATTTTTCTCTTGGCATATTTTTTTATATAGCAGCTTCGAGGGCATATAGTTTCAGGGGACTGAGGTTAAAAAAATATCCAATCCTGGGGTACATCACAGTAATAGTTTTTCAGGGCGCTGTTACCTTCGCGCTCGTTTATCACGGTTGCAGCGTAAACAAATCTACAGGCATACCCGTTATACCTATGATTGCCTCCAGTCTGCTTATTGGGGGATTTTATCCCCTAACACAGGTTTACCAGCATGAAGCAGACATAAAAGATGGAGTTAAAACTATTAGTTATTTACTTGGTTATAGAGGCACTTTTATATATTGTGGAATCATTTATTTTATTGCATTTCTGCTATTAGGCAAGTATTTTTATTCTTCTCAGCAACAAAAACAATTTTTCATAATAGCAACCTGCATGCTGCCTATTATCGTATATTTTACTATATGGGCTTCTAAGGTATGGAAGGATGTGAGTAATGCTAATTATGAAAACATGATGCGAATTAATTTAATAGCATCTCTGTGCACAAACCTTGGCTTTATCATTGTTTTGATTTATAATCATATTGAGTAAGATTATTTCCATAGGTACGACCGTTCCGCCACACAAACATGATCAGGAAAACATTCTACATTTCATGCAGAATGTTTTTGCAATGGATGAGGTTGAGAAGAGGAAACTTAGATTTTTGTATCACCACAGCGGAATTGAACATCGCTATTCGGTTATTTCGGATTATAGCCGGCAGGTAAATGAATGGAAATTTTATCCGCATAGTGAAAACCTGGAACCATTTCCATCTTTGGAACAAAGAATGGTTTGGTACAATAAGTTCGCAGGACCACTTTCGGTTGATGCGATCCGTAATGCAATTGACGGGCATATTCATCCGGGGGAAATCACGCATCTTATTACCGTAAGTTGTACAGGTATGAGTGCTCCGGGTCTTGATCTTCAAATCATGGACCTGATGGATCTTCCCAACACCATTTATCGCACTTCGGTAAATTTTATGGGATGTTATGCTGCGATCCACGCGCTCAAAATGGCTGATGCGATTTGTAAGCAGGATAAAAAAGCAAAAGTGGTTGTGGTTTGCACAGAATTGTGCACCCTGCATTTCCAGCGCGAAGCCACTTTGGATAATATTTCATCGAGTTTGTTATTTTCAGATGGCTCAGCGGCAGTTTTGATTAGTCATGATGATGAAAAAGAAAAAGGTCTTATACTTTCTCATTTTTATGCCGAAATCATTCCGAAGGGAAAAAGAGACATGGCATGGGAAATATCTTCAAGTGGTTTTCTAATGACACTTAGTGGATATATTCCCGAACTCATTGAAGAAGATTTTGATCCCCTGGTGACCAGGGCATTAAAAAATACCGGCCTGGAAAAATCAGAAATAACACATTGGTGCGTTCATCCAGGCGGAAAAAGAATTCTGGAAGCAATTTACAAGAGCCTGCATCTTACCAATGGTAAATTGCAAGCGAGCTATAATATTCTAAGAGATTTCGGAAATATGTCGTCCCCAACCATTCTGTTTGTATTAAAAGAAATGATGCACAAATCTGAAATGGATGAGGAAAAGAAAATATTCGGCGCTGCGTTCGGACCCGGACTTACAATGGAAACTTTCGTGGCCATTGGTTGATATCTGGAACAGAAACCCTATTTTGAAAAAAAAATTTTTATATTAATCCGTGGATTTTTCACAGCGCTCATATCAAAAAGAACTACTGGATGATGATGATATTCCTTTTGAAGATATTAGAAGGAATATGTACGAGTTGGATCTCATCAACACTTATCTCGGCGGCCACAACATAACTATCCAGGGTATCAAATCGATTATTGGAGATATTGCTGTTTTCAAAGCAACCAATGTTCCACTTCGGATCTGCGAAATCGGCTGCGGAGGGGGAGATAACCTGATAGCTATAGAAAAATGGTGCAATAAACATGGGATAAATGTTGAGCTTATCGGAATTGACATAAAAAAAGAATGTATTGAATATGCGAGGTCCAGAATAAGCAAGGAAAATTACAAATGGATTATTTCCGATTTCAGAGATGTATATTTTCAGAATCAAAGACCTTCAATTATTTTCTCTTCTCTTTTTTGTCATCATTTCACCGAGGTGGAGGTAATTGAAATGCTATGGTGGTTGAAGAACAATAGTGCCATGGGATTTTTTATTAATGATCTTCACCGTCACTCTTTTGCTTATTATTCCATAAAGGGAATCACAAAATTTTTTTCAAAGAGTTACCTGGTAAAGAACGATGCCCCGCTTTCTGTTTTACGGGGATTTAGCAGATCTGAATGGCAGGCCATCCTTGAAGAGGCAAAGGTTACAAACTATAAGCTTTTATGGAAGTGGGCATTCAGATGGTTGATTGTTAGAAGAAATGGAAGCTAATCATGTCTACTACGGAAAAATATGATGTGGTGGTTGTAGGTGGCGGCCTGGCAGGACTGTCGCTCGCCATTCAATTGACCCATGAAGGGTATAAAGTAGTGGTCTACGAAAAAGAAAAATACCCTTTCCACAGGGTATGCGGCGAATACATCAGTTTTGAATCCTGGAATTTTTTAGAAGAATTAGGTGTACCACTAAGCGATTGGAACCTTCCCCTAATTAAAGAATTGCTGGTATCTGCCCCCAATGGAAATTGTGTTGAACACAGTTTACCCCTGGGAGGATTTGGTATCAGCAGGTACAAACTGGATTCCTACCTGGCCCAACTTGCCAATGCTGCGGGAGTTATTATTCTGGAAGAAACAAAAGTTGAAGATATTGTCTTTGACCAGGATCGATTTCTTGTTTCGGCTATACCTGTACGTAATCAACAATCAAGAATTATCAGTGAAGCAAAACTGGTTTGCGGAGCATTTGGAAAGCGCAGCAACATAGATGTAAAATGGGGAAGGAATTTTATTCGAAAGAAACCAAACAAACTTAATAATTACATTGCTGTCAAGTACCACGTTCGTACAGAACAACCAGCAAACCAGATCGCACTTCACAATTTCGAAAGTGGCTATTGTGGTATTTCCCAGATCGAAGATGAAAAATATTGTCTATGTTATCTCACAACAGCACTCAATCTCCGGCGCTGCAATAATTCCATTGAAGAAATGGAAGAAAAAATAATTCAAAGAAATCCTTACCTCAAAAGAATATTTACCGAATCCAAATTTTTATATGATTCACCCGTAATCATTGCGCAAATTAGTTTTGATAAGAAACTGCAGGTTGAGGACCATGTTTTGATGGTTGGCGATGCTGCCGGAATGATTACACCACTGTGCGGGAATGGAATGAGCATGGCCCTGCATGCCAGTAAAATTGCCTTCGAAAAAATAAAGGAATTCCTTAAAGGAAATATCACCAGGGATTTGCTGGAGCTACAATACCAGGACAAATGGAATGAACTCTTTGAAAAAAGATTGCATACCGGAAGACTGGTGCAAAGCCTTTTTGGGAAACGATGGCTCACCAACACATTTATTCAAACCCTCAAGCCCTTTCCCAAACTGATCGACAAACTGATCAGAAAAACTCACGGGACACCATTTTAGAATTAACATAGGATATTCAACTGGGAATATACTTTCAATAAATTTTGAAACTTCAAAACTATTGTGTAGGTTTGTATTGTTGATACTTACCCGGTACTAAAGAAATTCAAATATGAAACTATCAGACGCCAAATTGCAGTTTGTTGCATCCTGGGGTGCATTTGGAACCCATTGGGGAATCAATCGTACTATGGCTCAAATCCATGCATTACTACTGGTGAGTCCTGAACCCCTTTGTGCAGACGATATCATGGAGCAATTGAATATCAGCAGGGGAAATGCAAATATGAATATTCGGGAACTAATAGATTGGGCACTGGTTGAAAGGGTGATTGTTCCGGGAGAAAGAAAGGAATTTTTTGCAGCGGAAAAAGATATTTGGAAAGTGGTGCGACAAATAGTTAAAGAAAGAAAAAAGCGCGAGCTCGATCCCATGCTTAAATTACTCGGTCAACTCAGTGATGTGGAAGGCGACAGGCGTGACAAAGAAGTAAAGACATTTACTGAGACAATCAATAATATTAAAAGAGTTGGCGAGCAGGCAGATAAAACGCTGGAAACTCTTATTAAAGCAGATGAAAACTGGTTCCTCGGTTCGCTCATGAAGATTTTTAAAGCAGGTTAATCTCCTGAAACTTTAAGCCGGCTTTGCTGGCTTTAATTATAGAGTGCGATTTCAATAATTTCTGAAAATACAAAATATAATATATGAAAGGCATGAAAATCGTAATTGCTGGTGGGTCCGGTTTCATTGGGACAGCGCTCATTGAATACTTCGCGAAGGAAAATGATGTGGTAGTGCTGACAAGAAATCTTAAGAAAAGCAAAAATAATATGGGGAATAAATCAATTGAAATTAACGCAGATGACCTGCGTGTGAAATATGTGACCTGGGACGCTTTTCACATTGGTGAATGGGCAAAGGAATTGAGCGACGCTGACATTCTCATTAATCTTACTGGAAGATCCGTGAATTGCAGGTATAATTATAAAAACATGAAAGAAATCTTTGATAGCAGGATTAGGGCTACCAGGGTTTTGGGTGAAGCAATTCAATCTTTGCAAAAACCTCCCAGGCTCTGGATCAATATTGCTTCGGCTACTATTTACCGTAATGCTTTGGATTATCCCCAGGATGAATATAACGGGCAAATCAGTGACCTAAAATCTATGAATATGCCAGCCACCACTTTGCAGGATTTACAGGCTTTTTTTCATAAATACCTGGGATGGGCAATTCCCTCCTTGTTTGTGCGAAACAGAAAGAAAGAACCTCGCGATTTCTCTGTAAGAGTCTGCAAAAAATGGGAAGAAGCCTTTAATGAGATAACTGTTCCGGACACCAGGAAAATTTGCATTCGCTTAGCCATCACCCTTGGAAAATATGGTGTAATTGTACCGTACCTGAATCTGATCAGATGGTCTTTAGGCGGCAGACAGGGAAATGGAAAACAAATGTACAGCTGGGTGCATGTAAAAGATTTTTGCAGGGCCATTGAGTGGTTTCAACAACATAAAGAGCTCAATGGAACATTCAATTGTTCTTCACCAAATCCGGTAACAAATAAAGAATTCATGTCCACACTCAAAAAAGCTTCGGGTTATATTATCGGAGTCCCTGCTTTTAAATGGATGCTGGAAATGGGTGCACCTGTTATTGGAACAGAAACTGAATTAATTCTAAAGAGCCGTTGGGTCCTTCCTGTTAAGTTACTGGAGTCAGGCTTTCGATTTCAATATCCCTTATTACCCGGAGCTATTGATGAAATCTTAAAATCAAGAAAGAAAAAATTTGCTCATAAGGCTTCTCATTTGCATCAAACAAATGTTAAATCAGAGGGTCTCTATCCCCGGGTGAAAGCCGTTCAATAAGGCGGATATTTAGTTATCCATAACTTTGCAGTGTATGATTAAGAATGGAAAGAAGACTTTGGTGCTTGGAGCTTCAGACAATCCGCAGCGGTATAGCTATCTCGCGATAAACAGACTTAGGGCTAATCAACATCCGGTAGAAGGCATCGGTAGTAAAAAATCGAAGGTGGCAGACATTACAGTTGAAACTGAGCAAAAAGAAATTCCGGGTGTCGACACCGTAACTATGTATTTGAATCCTACGAATCAAAAACAGTACTACAACTATATTTTATCCCTCCATCCAAAAAGAATTATTTTCAATCCAGGCTCAGAAAACGAAGAATTAAAAACCCTTGCAGATAAAAACGGCATTGAAACTGTAGAAGCCTGTACGCTGGTGATGCTTTCAACGGGACAATATTAATCCGGGACATTTTCGATGAGTGAAGTAATATTTTGCCGATTCACTCCGTTTATGAAAAAATCCCGGTCTTCCAGATATGCGTCACTCAAAGAGAAGATTCTACAAAGCTGTCCAACTATCATCAAAATATTTGCAAAGGTTCAATTCAAATCCACCTTTCTTTTCGAATGAAGTATGGAATATATAGACGGAATATCTATAGATTCAAAAGAAAAATAGAAAACATACAGGCCCGTTTTTGATTCGTACCATACCCTTTGCCTCATCGCTGCGCATAATATCTCCGGCAATTGAATCGTTAAAATAATTATTGAGCATAGCTAATTCGCTAGTGGTTAACTGAATTTTAATGTAACAGGAACGTATAGCTCGAAAAATTTCCGTAAATTCGGAAAACCTATAAGTATATGCATTGGAGAAGATTCAACGGTGAACACATCCACTTGCCTATCAAGGAAGAAGTAAAACAGGCTATCATCCGCGAAACACAAAAAGGATTCCGCCTAAAAGTCTGCATCGGGACCGACTCCCAGGTTAAAGGTCCCGAAACTGAATTCGCAACTGTAATAGTATTTCTTCGCGAAGGTCACGGTGGGTTTATGTTCATCCACAACGAAAAAACCAGGAAGCAGTTTTCAATCAAAGAGCGAATGCTCGTAGAAGTTGCCAAAAGCATCGAGATCGCTTATGAACTTTGTAATCTGTTTACCCAGTATGATGTCGATATGGAAGTTCACGCCGACATCAACACCAATCCTCATTTTAAAAGTAATGAAGCATTGCGTGAAGCTATGGGCTATATCCTGGGAATGGGCTTTGCCTTTAAGGCAAAACCAGAAGCATTTGCAAGCAGCAGTTGTGCAAATAAAGTAGTGAACTAAAACTGCTACTGATCCATCCATGAAAAGTTGTGTCCGCACGCAGCTAAGGGTTTTGTCTCCCCTTTAAATTAACCCCGCCATAATTTTTTTGAAATTAAAGAAGTGTTTTCGATTCTTTGGCAACGCAAGTTGCACTGTTCTGCATTAGCGTTTTATCGGCCTCGCTAAAATTAATATCGATCTTCTTATCGTTTCCTTCGATATGGATAGTTGCCACCTTTTTCGTAGATAACCTTTGCAAATATGCATGAGTTACCATGCCGTTTCTAAAAGTTACGTGCATTACACTGTTGCAATTGGTTGCCCCTGTATTCTTAAGTTCCATTTTGGTTTTGCCATCATCAAACAATACTGTGATAGTGGATTCCTCATTAAAACATTTTGGTCCCATGCCTCTTACTTCAAAGAAAAAATCGATATCTCTTTTGCCAGCATCCATAGAAAGCAAAAAATTGGTTGATCCCTTTCCAAAACTGAGAAAGCCCGTTGTCAGGCGAGGTTGATTATTGTCATCAACGTCTTTTTTCAACGAACATTCCTGGGAATAGGCGGATACAGATCCGAAGATTAATATTGCAAAAAAAGTTCTCATCATAAATACTTTTATTTTTCTAAAATTTTATTCAGAAACAAACTCTTCATTTAATTCAGAAATCCAATCCAAAATTTCTTCCCGCCCTCTATTCTTTATGGTACTGGTTACAAAATGCCTTGGAAGAAATTGCCATGTTTTTCTCATCGCCTGCAAAAAAGATTTTACATTCCTGCTTACTGTTAGTTGTGTTTCCTTATCGGCTTTCGTGAAAACCAAACAAAAAGGAACTTCCCACTCCCCCATCTTGTTTACAAATTCCAGATCAATTTTTTGAGGATCGTGTCTCCCATCAATCAAAACAAAAACATTCACCAGGTTTTTTCTTTGCTTTAAATAATCAGAAATCATTTTCTCCCATTTTTTCCGGGAGCTCATAGACACTTTTGCAAAGCCATATCCGGGCAAATCCACAAGGTACCAGGACTGAGGTTTTCCTGATGCAGTATTCTTACCCGTGTTACTTTCAATGGCAAAATGGTTGATCAATTGCGTTTTTCCGGGAGTAGCCGAAGTTTTCGCCAGCTTTTGATGGTAGCTGATCATATTGATTAAGGAAGATTTACCCACATTACTTCTGCCGATAAACGCATATTCTGGTCTGTCAGGAGCAGGACAATGCTCATAATCAGGACTGCTAATCACGTATTTTGCAGATTTAATGACCATATGTTGCAATATACAGGATTCATTAAAGCTCTCGGTGCATAACAGATTCAGGTCTGAAATTTAGCTTATCATTAAGTCAGACTACCTGGAAAGTACAAACGGAGCTTTGAAATTCTTTGAATGTATATATTTGACCTTTCTCAGGTATTCAATATAAATCAACCGCAATGAAAAAATATTTTCTTTCCGCAATAGTATTGGCCTGGGGCCAAATCATCTTCGGGCAGGCTAATGATTTCAGAAATCCTTCCATTGATGTACAACATTATGATTTCAAAATAAAACTAAGCGATGCGGATGATCATATTGAAGGAGAAGCTGTCATCCAGGTAAAATTTTTGAAAAACAGCACATCCCTTGCATTTGACCTTACTCAAAAAAATAGCTCCGGAAAAGGTATGGTGGTGAGCTCTGTAAAAGAAAAAGATCAAAGCTTAAATTTCTCGCAGGAACAAAATATTCTCAAAATCACGCTTTCAAATAACGCTAACGTGGGCGATATAAGAGAGTTTGAAATTGTTTACGCCGGTGTACCATCAGACGGGATGATTATCTCCAGGAACAAATTTGGTAAACGCACTTTTTTTGCAGATAACTGGCCCAATCGTGCACATAACTGGATTCCCTGCAATGACCATCCCTCAGACAAAGCCAGTGTTGAATTTGAAGTTACGGCTCCCGCTCATTACCAGGTAGTGGGAAATGGAATACTGATTGAAGAGACCACAATCGATGAAAAAAGCAAGTTCACTCACTGGAAAGAAGACGTTGTTATTCCAACTAAAGTGATGGCCATAGGTGTTGCAGAATTCGCAATTCATTACTCAGGTAATGTTGGAAACGTTCCGGTTTATAGCTGGGTATTTCCTGAAAATAAAAAAGAAGGGTTTTATGATTATGATCAGGCACCGGATATTATGCCTTTTTATATAAGCAAATTCGGACCGTACCCTTATCTGAAACTCGCGAACG
>PSRI01000008.1 GCA_003175935.1 Bacteroidota bacterium | reverse complement strand
TTCTCTTTCTGTTTCTCTTTCCGCTTCTCTTTCTGTTTCTCTTTCTGTTCTCTTTCTGTTTCTCTTTCCGCTTCTCTTTCTGTTTCTGTTTCTCTTTCTCTTTCTGTTTCTCTTTCTGTTTCTCTTTCCGCTTCTTTTTCTTTCATCCCATTGTTTTTTTCTCATTCTTTTCGGTTGATTTTACCATAATAGCATTTCCCGACATGATCATAATTTTATTTTTAAATAATTTTTTATGTTTCCCTTCGAGCAGCTCGAAGTCTATAAGAAGGCCTACTCGGCCAACCAGAAAGTGTATCGTTTACTCAAAGAAAAAAGCACAATACCACCATTTGTTAAAAATCAATTGGGGAGGGCATGTCTAAGTATAATGCTCAACATTGCAGAAGGCAGTGCGAAGGTCAGCGCCAGGGATAGAAAAAATTTCTTCGTAATAGCCAGGGGGTCTGCATTTGAATGTTCTGCACTAATTAATTTCCTTTATGATGAAGGGGAAGTCACCGATATCCTAAAAGTTGAATTATACTCTGCTTTCGACGAAATTTCAAGAATGCTGTTTACTATGATTAGGAATCTCAATAACTAAGACAGAAAGAGAAAGAGAGTGAAGAGCGATACTGAATTCTTTCTCTTTTCTTTTTATGCCGTCAAACACTTCTTCTCTTTCTGTTTCTCTTTCTGTTTCTCTTTCTGTTTCTCTTTCTCTTTCTTACTCGTAGCCAGATAAAAAAATTTTCGTCGGGGCATCAAAAGGATTTTAATGAGATGCCACCGACGAATTACGAATGAAAAATATTAATCGAGTATTCCGGCCAACTCGAGACTCATCTTTTTCAGTTTCCTGATTTCGATGTCCTCGATAATTGGATCAGGAGAAAGGATCAGTGATGTATTATTTTCTCTCCACCAGTTAGATTCGCGCAGGCTTGAAAATGGTAGTACACCAATCAGGTATTTGCGATCCTGTTCTGCATGCCATTCTTCAATCCATTCAAATTTATCACGGGGAACATATTTCCAATCATCAAAACTCACGTACACCCTTATGAAAAATTCATCCGTAAGTTTGTTGGGAGTATGATGGTAGAGTTTTTTGTATTCATACCTGTAGTGATAGCGTAGCGCAGATATATCACTCAATACTGCTGAGGCTGTGGGAAAACTTCCAGCACCTTTTCCGTAAAAGAATTGCTTGTCCGCAAATCCACTTTCGATTACAACTCCGTTAAATTCATTTTTTACGAATGAAAGAGGTTCCTCTGCAGTTACGAATTGCGGAAGAACAAAAGCCGCTACTTTTCCATTGTTTAATTTTTTAGCCTGGGCAACAAGCTTGATCTGGAAATTTTTCTCTTTGGCAACTCCGGCATCGCCTGCCTGAATATTTTGAATACCGGTAAAAACTATATTCGATGGTTTTTCAATAATTCCGTATGCGTGTGTGAGAAGGAATGTCCATTTATTGACTGCATCGTATCCTTCTACGTCCAATGAAGGATCAACTTCAGCGAAGCCCAACTGCTGTGCAAGGATAAGGGCCTGTTTGAAATCCAATTTATCCTCGAACATTTTGGTAAGAATAAAATTCGTCGATCCGTTTACAATGGCCCTCATAGAATGCAGCAGGTCATTGTCGTAATATTCTTCCAGGTTTCTGATTACGGGTATTGAAGCACATGCTGCTGACTCATACAAAAATGGCTGCTCATATGTTTTTTGCAAATCCAGGATTTCTGTGAGATGCTCAGCAATCATTTTCTTGCTCGCACTTACAACAGCTTTCCCGTTTTTAATGGCAGTAGAAACAATTTCAAAAGCTGGTTCTGATTCGTTGATTACTTCAACAACTACATTGATCTCAGGATCCGATAAAATTTCTTCCCTGCTTGTCGTAAAGAGCTCTGCGGGTGCATTTCTCTTTTTACCAGGATTCTTAATACAAACTTTCTTGATGTTTGCATTCAATGATGGAGTTTGATGAAGAACTTTATAAAGACCTTCTCCTACCACGCCAAATCCAAACAATCCAATCGTTAACTTCTTGTGCGTTTCCATATTACTCATTTACAATTTTTAAATAACTCGCTGCACTTTCGTCTATAAATTTTCTGAGCAGCGCTTCTATCTTCTCATATTCTAATAAAAACCCATCATGACCATAAAAAGATTCTATGGCATGAAATTCGGAATCAGGAATATATTTTGCCAGAAATTCCTGTTCTTCCAATGGAAAGAGTATATCTGAAATAATTCCAATCACCAATGTTTTAGCAGTAATTCTCTTCAATGCATCTTCCAGCGAACCACGATCCCTACCCAAATCCTGGGTATCCATTGCCTGACTTAGTCTATAATAACTAAATGCATTAAATCTCTTCGCGAGTTTATCACCCTGATATCTTTGGTAGCTTTCTGCCGCTTCTCCTCCAAAAGGATGTTGAACCGGCCAGGCCGTTTTTTTATCTCTTGGTTGTGTTAATTTATAAGCTGTATAATTTCTATAACTCAGCAATGCAATACTTCTGGCAACTTTCATTCCTTCAATACCGGCTTCAGGTTGAAGCTGGCTCCAGGTTTGATCACTTTCAATACACATTCTTTGTGATGCATTAAATGCAACTCCCCATGGGCTATGCTGTGCATTTGTAGCCAGTGGTATAATATATTCAAACAGTTCTGGTTCTTCGGCTGCCCATTCCAGTAATTGCTGACCACCCATGGATCCGCCAATTCCAATATGGATTTTTTTGATTCCCAGATAATCCTTTAATGGACTGTAAGCGCGAACCATATCGCGGGTTGTAAATAGAGGGAAATCATGATACCACCTCGAATTGGTGGCAGGATTTATTTCTAAGGGTCCAATACTGCCATAGCAGCTGCCGGGCATGTTAACGCAAATGATAAAATATTTTTCCGGATCAAAAAATCTTCCGGTACCAACAAGTCCCGACCACCAGTCTGCCGGATTACTATTTGCTGTGAGGGCATGAAAAACCCAGACAACGTTATCTTTTCTGCTGTTTAATTTTCCCAGTGTGGTATACGCAAGATGGTATTGCGAAACCGATTCTCCACTTTCCAGTTGTAAGGGCTTATTGTAATGAAAAACCTGTGTAGACATGTTTTATGATAAAATGAAACTATATTAAAAAGAATCGCAGAGAAAAATCTCTGCGATTCAATGAATGATTAGTTCAATGCATAATTAGCTGCGAAAACTTTATCAAAAGCCTGTGTGAAATCAGCTTTGATATCATCTATATGTTCGATACCAACACTAATTCTAACCAGGTTCGGTTGTACACCAGCTGCTTTCTGCTCTTCTTCCGTCAATTGTTCATGAGTGGTAGAAGCAGGGTGAATGGCCAAAGTTTTAGCGTCTCCCAGGTTAGCAAGATGACTCACCAGCTTGAGGGAATCAATAAATTTTCTGCCATTTTCCTTTCCTCCTTTAATGCCAAAATTCAAAACTCCACCAGCACCATTGGGAAGATATTTCTTCGCAAGTTTATAATAAGGACTGCTCTCTAACCCTGGATACAAAACATATTCAACGTTAGGATGTGACTCAAGCCATTTTGCAAGCGATAATGCATTATCGACATGACGCTGAACCCTAAGCGAAAGTGTTTCCACACCTTGCAGGTTCAGGAACGAATTAAATGGACTTTGAGAAGCACCAAAATCTCTCAAACCTTCCACTCTGGCGCGGATGATGAAAGCGATATTGGGCAAACCTAACGGATTACCTTCACCGAAAACATCCCAGAATTTCAAACCATGGTAACCTTCGCTGGGTTCAGTAAACTGAGGGAATCTTCCATTGCCCCAATTGTAATTACCACCATCAATAATCACACCGCCAATAGTAGTACCATGTCCTCCTATCCATTTAGTGGTGGAATCTACCACGACGTTTGCGCCCCATTCAATTGGACGAGCCAGGTATCCACCTGCTCCGAAAGTATTGTCAACAATGAGAGGCAGGTCATATTCCTTAGCCAACTCTGCAAATTTTTCGAAGTCAGGAATGTTCAATCTTGGATTTCCGACAGTTTCAAGATAAATGGCTTTTGTATTCTTGTCGATGTGCTTTACAAAACTCTCTACATTATCTCCATCAGCAAACCTAACGTCAATACCCAAACGCTTAAACGAAACTTTAAACTGGTTATAAGTACCTCCATATAAAAATGAAGTGGATACAAAATTGTCACCAGCCTGAAGAATATTGTTTAATGCCAGGAACTGCGCCGCTTGTCCCGATGCCGTAGCCAAAGCTGCAACGCCACCTTCCAGTGCCGCAATTCGTTTTTCAAACACATCGGTAGTTGGATTCATTATCCGGGTATAAATATTTCCAAATTGCTTGAGTCCGAAAAGGTTAGAAGCATGTTCTGTGTTTTCAAAACCGTAAGAAGTTGTTTGGTAAATTGGTACCGCTCTTGATCTTGTTGTTGGATCAATCTCTTGTCCTGCGTGTAGCTGCAGGGTCTCAAACCGAAAGTTGCTCATAAGTGAATGATTTAATAATGATGAAAAAAACCCTGGGAATCCATATGTCATTTTTTAATGGAAAACCCAAAACCAGTTAACGAATAGATGATATGTACTAAAGCATGCCTTGCGGCATACAACAGCAACATTGTACCGGTTGCTCAGCGGGGACGTCTGATATTTCGAAGGTGGGTGCTGTACTCATTCCAGTAGTCATGTACAGCATAAAATTAGCGGTGTTGATTTCCATTTTCCAAATTTTTATTTGTTAATTTTTCCTAAAGTAACACCTGGATGCATCTTGTGCATGCAGCGTTTTACCATTCATCAGAATTTTATCCAACAATAATTTCTTTCTTTAATTCAGATTTTTGCCTGGTTGAATTTTCAATTTTCTCCAGAGCAAGTTCAATATCACGGACTAAATCTTCAGCGTCTTCCAAACCAACACTCAAACGGATGAGACTATCCGATACTCCTGCAGCTCTTCTTTTTTCCTCTGGAATAGTTTTATGAGTCATGCTCGCGGGATGGCAAAGCAGGCTCTTTACTCCTCCTAAACTTTCAGCCAGTTTAAACAATTGAGTCGATTTCACGAATTCAAAAGCGGCCTCCTGTGTGTCATTTTTCAATGAGAATGAAACAATTCCACCAAATCCCTTTGATTGTTTTGTGGCAATCTCATGGTTTTTATGTGATGAAAGTCCGGGATAATAGACTTTACTAACGGCAGGATGGTTATTCAGAAATTCAGCGACAATTTCCGCATTTCGGCAATGTTCTTTCACCCTGACAGGCAAAGTTTCAATGCCCCGAATTACCAGCCAGCTATCGAATGGTCCAAGTATTGCACCCGAAGCATTTTGAAGGAATTTTATTTGTGCTCCAATAGTTGGATCTGCTGCCACAACCAATCCCGCAATAAGGTCGCTATGTCCGCCCAGGTATTTTGTTGCACTGTGAATTACAATATCAGCTCCCAGTGTGAGAGGCTTTTGAAGGGCGGGTGAAGCAAAAGTATTATCCACGCAAAGTAAACATCGATTGGCCTTTGCAATTTTCGCAATAGCCCTGATATCAGAAATTTTGAGTGTTGGATTCGTTGGCGTTTCGATCCAGATCAATTTGGTTTTAGGAGTAATGGCTTCAAATATGTTTTCTGCTTCTGTTGAGTCAACATATTTTACAGTGATGCCGAATTTTTCATAAACCTGGGTAAATAACCGGAAAGCACCACCGTAGATGTCATCTACCGCAATGATTTCATCTCCACTTTGCAATAATTTTACCACGGCATCAATAGCAGCGAGTCCGCTACCAAATGCAGCACCAACAGCGCCTTCTTCCAGTGTGGCGATTAAAGACTCAAGCGTTGCCCTGGTTGGATTATTAGTGCGTGAATAGTCGAAACCCTTGTTGATACCCGGCGCTTCCTGTACATAAGTGGAAGTTTGATAAATGGGCACACTGATAGCACCTGTCAGTTCGTCGACAGGAATTGAATGGATAAGTTTTGTGTTGGTTTGCATGTTAAACATTTTTTGTTGCGATTGAATCGCGTTTGTTAGACAATAGCATCAACACTTAGCAAGAAATACGGAAGGATCTTCGAAAGGGGTTTTAATAAGATATGAGTCAGCCCGACTTTTTACAGGCATAGTCATAAAATAAAAAAGCTCTTCCGATAGTCATCAGAAGAGCTCTATATAATAAGGTATAATAGTATGAAGCTTTCTTCAGACTTATCTGTTCCCGCATTTAAGCGAGACTGGAATTGGCACCTTTTTCTTCCGTTTTTAGAGGAAGATCAGGTTGTCAAGGCTTCATTGGGCCAGTCCCTCAGCCTTTCTTGATAAGTATTTTTGCAAAGAACTGGTGCGAAGATAATTGTAAAACTCAAAATATCGGCATACCACAGGAATTTTTTTTTGAGTCTTAATCAAAACCGCAGATTATATGCTTTGAATCAAATGATAAGTTAATCGATTTATAAGTCGGGACAAGCGTCTAACAACTGTTAGTTTGTTAAGGGAGATTTGTCAAATTGTCAAGAGGATACCCAATTTTTAGAAATTTTTAAGCATAATTAGGGGTCCTTTACAAATTAGATTGTATATTTGTCTACCACTTTAATAGAGTATTAAAATCGCTTTGATGGTAAAAAAGCATTTATATAGTTGTTGTTGCTGTTGTTGTAGATAATAATCTTACTTCACAACGATGTTTTTGCCCCGTCAATGAATTGAAATATGTCTCAAAAGGTCCATCAAAGCGAAATACAGGAAACAATACTACTTACAAGCTCCCCCGAAATTGTTACTAATCTCAGGAGGATCAGTGAAAAATTTCCTGGTCAGGCCGTTTTTTCTTCCAGCTTTAGTTTCGAAGACCAGCTCATCACACATTTTATTTTTTCTGAAAAGTTAGATATCGAAGTTTTCACGTTGGATACTGGAAGATTATTTCCTGAGACTTATTCTACGTGGACGAGAACTTTAGAAAAATACGGACAGCCCATTATCGCATATTATCCTCAGGCAAATTCATTGCAGAAATTTGTTGCAGAAAAAGGTCCAAATAGTTTTTACGAATCAGTTGAAAATCGCAAACAATGCTGTTTCATTCGTAAAGTGGAACCTTTACAAAGAGCCATTAAAGACAAAAAGCTCTGGATCACGGGCATTCGTGCAGAACATTCTCCTGAAAGAATAAATACAGATCAGGTAGAATGGGATGCAACTAACAATATCATTAAATATCATCCTCTGCTGAATTGGGATACCAAACAAGTTCGGGCTTTGATAGATGAATATAATATTCCTTACAACCCACTTCATGATAAAGGGTTCGTGAGTATCGGATGTGCACCATGCACAAGAGCGATAAGAGCCGGTGAAGATTTCAGAGCCGGAAGATGGTGGTGGGAAGATGCAAGTAAGAAAGAGTGCGGATTACATGTTCATGAAGTGGAGAATTCAATAGAAGAAATTAAAACTATTAACGGATAGCAGTTATGAGTCATCAGTTGGACTATTTGGATCAGTTGGAGTCGGAAGCCATTCACATATTTCGTGAAGTGGCCGGGCAATTTGAAAGGCCAGCCCTGCTGTTTAGTGGTGGAAAGGATTCCATTACACTTGTGCATTTAGCATTAAAAGCTTTCAGACCGGGGAAATTTCCATTTCCATTAGTACATATAGACACGGGTCATAATTTTCCTGAAGCACTTGATTTCAGGGATCAGTTGGCAGAAAGGATTGGAGAAAAGTTGATTGTTAGAAAAGTAGAAGATACTATTCGCGCAAAAAAACTCACAGAACAAAAAGGAAAATTTGCAAGCAGGAATCAGCTTCAAACTTATACGCTGCTTGATGCGATACAGGAATTTGAATTTGATGCCTGCATAGGCGGAGCTAGAAGAGACGAAGAAAAAGCTCGCGCTAAAGAAAGAATTTTTTCCGTTCGTGATGAATTCGGTCAATGGGAACCACGCCGTCAAAGACCCGAATTGTGGAACATTTATAACGGAAAAATAAATAAGGGCGAAAATGTGCGGGTGTTTCCGATTAGCAACTGGACCGAACTGGACGTGTGGAATTACATAAGAAGAGAAAAAATAGATCTGCCTTCGATATATTTTGCTCATGAAAGACAGGTTCTGGAGCATGAAGGACAACTTGTGGCTGTTTCTGAATTTATCAGGATTGATGAAGGCGATTCCATCGTAAATAAAAAAGTGAGATATCGTACTGTGGGTGATATGACATGTACAGCTGCAGTGGAATCAAATGCCACTAATATTGATGATATTATCCGTGAAATCACTGCAACAAAAACCAGTGAACGCGGTGAAACAAGGATTGATGATAAATTTTCTGAAGCGGCTATGGAAGACCGTAAGAAAAATGGATATTTCTAAAAATTAGATTAAGAACAACCAATACCAATTTTCAATGGATCTGTTGCGATTTATAACTGCGGGAAGTGTAGACGATGGCAAAAGCACGTTAATCGGTCGATTACTCTACGATAGTAAGAGTATTATGATCGATCAGCTGGAAGCTATTGAGAAGCAGAGTAAGAACAAGGATGAAGGTGAAATTGATCTTGCACTTCTTACTGATGGTTTGCGCGCAGAACGCGAGCAGGGAATTACCATTGATGTTGCCTATAAATATTTTTCTACCCCCAAACGCAAATTCATAATTGCAGATGCACCCGGGCATATTCAATATACCCGCAACATGGTTACGGGGGCATCAAATTCTGACCTTATTATTATTTTGGTTGATGCGAGAAATGGAGTTGTAGAACAAACTCGCAGACACAGCATCATTGCTTCACTCCTGAACATTCCTCACGTAGTAGTTGCCATTAATAAAATGGATCTCGTGAATTATAGTCAGGATGTTTATAACAACATCGTGATCGAGTATGCAGATCTTGCGAAAACGCTGGGCCTGAAAGAGATTACTTATATTCCAATTAGTGCGCTGAATGGCGATAATATTGTTTCCAAATCCATTAATTTTTCCTGGTATGAAGGGGAACCACTACTGAATTTCCTGGAGGACGTTCATGTGGAGCAGGACATTGACCTTACACACGCAAGATTTCCGATTCAATATGTTGTTCGTCCACAAACCGAAGAATTGCACGACTATCGTGGTTATGCAGGAAAAATCATCAGTGGGATTTATAAAGTAGGGGATGAAGTAACCTTAATTCCTTCGGGTTTGAATAGTAAAATCAAATCTCTCGAACTGGGGGGAAACGCAGTACCCGAAGCATTTGCACCACAAAGTATCATCATGCAACTTGAAGATGATATTGATATCAGTCGGGGTGATACTGTTGCACTCAGAAAAGATCAGCCAAAAATATCCAATGAGCTGGAAGTATTGTTGTGCTGGATGGATAATAAGCCATTGATACCTGGAAACAAATATCTGCTTCAGATTAACAGCACCAGAGTTAGGGCGATTGTGAAAGAACTGGAATATAAACTCGATGTTAATAGTCTGGAGAAAAAATATTCCCCTGCCCAGGCAGAACTCAATGATATCGTGAGGGCCTCTATCAAAACAGCTTCTCCGGTGTCATACGACACTTATAAAGAGCTGCGTGCAAATGGCGGAGCAATTCTGATTGATGAAACAAGCAATGTGACCGTCGGCGCTTGCATGATTCAATAATCATTTTCATGAGAAAAAAATTAAAAAACAGGCGTATAACTGAATAAATTTTTTTGCACAAATACCCTACTAATAAAGTAGACTAAATGAATACAGGAAATACCAATAAAGGCAAAGTCATACTAATCGGAGCGGGTCCGGGAGATCCTGAGCTGATTACCATGAAGGCCGTTCGGCATCTGCAAAGAGCTGACGTGGTATTGACAGACCGGCTTGTTAGTGAAGTGATTTTGCAGGAATATGTAAATGCGGATGCCGAAGTGATTTATGTTGGCAAACAATGCAGGACCGGACTTTCTACTCCCCAGGAATATATCAATGAATTGATTGTTGAGCATTACAGCAAAGGAAAATATGTGGTGCGGTTGAAAGGCGGTGATGTAAGTATTTTCTCCAATGTGTTCGATGAATTGGAAGAACTGGTGAAGCATCAAATTCCATACGAGATTGTTCCGGGTATCACGGCTGCATTAGGGGCTGCTGCATATTCGGGCATTCCGCTTACTGCGAGAAATTACGCTATTGCAGTCCGGTTTCTTACTTATTACCGGTCGGACATTGTTACAGATACCTATTGGAAAGAATTGGCAGGTACTGATGATACGCTGGTGTTTTATATGTCTGCAGAAACTATTGATGGCGTTATTACAAACCTTATCAAATATGGTGTTAAAGACGATAGAAAAGTCGCAATAGTTGAACAGGCAACTACTCCGATGCAGCAGGTGATGGTGAGTGGCGTATACGAATACCATCAAAAACTGCAGGGCATCAAATTGAAATCTCCATCTCTCGTAATAATTGGAAAGGTGGTTGGATTGCATGAATCTTTTGCTTGGTTGCAAAATGGCGATAGCAGAGCAAATTATTTTAAGACCGTAGCCACATTGAAAAACGATATCAAACAAAATAATCAGGAAGAACATGTTAGCAGAGCCTAAGTTGAAAACATTTCAGGAACTTATAACTAATGCATCCCGGGAAGAATTGATCTGGATGAATGGATTCCTTGCTGGATTGGTATTGGGTGAATCGCATGGCAATGGAGTTGAAGTTGCTCCGCCAGGGCTAAAAGTTAATAAGATTTCTGTACTGTTTGGAACCGAAACCGGTAACTCAAAAAAGTTAGCGACTGAATTTGCAGCAAAAGCAAAAAAGGCCGGAGTGAATGTAAAATTATCCGGATTAGATCAATATCGTCTGAATGATCTTCCTAAAGAAGAGTATTTATTCATAGTGATGAGTACTCAGGGCGATGGAGAACCTCCTGCTACTGCAAAGAAATTCTACGATCATATTTTTCAGAATAAACTTTCACTGAACAAACTCAAATTTGGAGTGCTCGCATTAGGAGACACATCATACCCTCTTTTTTGTAAGGCCGGAGAAGATGTGGATCATCAACTTCTAAAATTGGGTGCTTCCAGGATTGTTCCCCTTCAGAAATGTGACACTGACTATACTGAAGAAGCGAATGCATGGTTTTTCCAGGTATTAAATGTTTTGGCAGATGGGAACGGTAACGTGCCTGTTCCTGCTGCTTCAAAAAAACATAAACACAAGAAAAATTATTCGGGAATTGTTATTTCGAATACCAATCTGAACGACACAGGTTCTGGAAAACAAACGCACCATATTGAATTGGCAATTGAAGACGGTGCAGATTATGAACCCGGAGATTCTATCGGGATCGTTCCTCATAATAAAAAAGATATTGTTACCAATATTCTTGCACTGGCAGGTGCCGATGGCGAATCGCAAATTGATTATAAAGGGGAGAGAATTTCTTTGAAGCAAATTCTTGGAAACCGACTCAATATTGTTCATCTGCCAGAGCGTGTTGTCAAAAAATATTCTACCATAGTAAAGCAGGAAATTCCTGATACAAGAATTGATTTATTGGATCTGCTGCGGATTTATCCGGTGAAGGACGAATCTCAGTTTGAAAAAGTACTGGAAATCCTGGAGCCCATTGTTCCAAGATTATATTCTGTTTCATCTTCACCTGAGGCGCATAGTGGTGAAGTGCATATTACTGTTGCCCTCGACAAGTTTAATGTAAATGCAGAAGAGAAATTCGGACTTTGCTCCGAGTATCTTTCTAAAATTGAAGAAGAGACCGAATTAGAATTTTATGTTCACAAGAATCTCCAGTTTAAATTACCTGCACCCGAAAGGGATGTGATTATGATCGGTCCGGGAACTGGCATAGCACCCTTCCGTTCTTTCATTGCACAAAGAGATGCTACAGGTGCCTCCGGAAGAAACTGGTTGTTTTTCGGCGACCAGCATTTTACGAGTGATTTTTTATATCAGACTGAAATACAAAATTGGGTGCAGACAGGTGTGCTGAGCAATGTGAGCCTGGCATTCAGTCGCGATCAACAATGGAAAGTGTACGTGCAGCACAAAATGCTTGAACACTCGAAGGAATTTTGGAGTTGGTTGAGCGGCGGGGCTTATTTGTATGTATGCGGAGCGAAAGAGCCAATGAGTAAGGATGTAGAAAATACTTTGTTGCTAATTATTTCGAGACAGGGTGGTAAATCTGAAGCTGATGCATTGGCGTATCTCGAGCAACTTAAAGACGAAGGAAGGTATTTAAAGGATGTATATTAAGAAATAGAAAAGATTTTATAGACGGAAATTCGATTTGACTGTATGTCTGACAAAAACAATTTATCTCCAACAGAAAGAATTAAAACTCAAAGCAGGGGCCTGCGGGGCACTTTGAAGGATAGTTTGCATGATGAACTCACTGGAGCATTTCGTGAAGATGATCAGGCGCTTGTGAAGTTTCATGGCATGTACCAACAGGATGACAGAGACAGAAGGGAAGAAAGGTCTGCAAAAAAGCTTGAATGGTTGTATTCATTTATGATTCGATTGAGATTGCCCGGCGGCTTTATGACTCCGGAGCAATGGATTCAATTACATCATATCGCGGGTGAGCATTCTACTGGTGTAATTAAGATTACCACGAGGCAAACCATTCAATTGCACGGCATCCTGAAATCTCATATCAAGCCAACTATTAAGTCGTTTAACACAATTCACCTCGATTCAATAGCGGCTTGTGGCGACGTAAATAGAAACGTGATATGCTCTGCTAATCCTAAACAGTCGCCGATACACGAAGAAATTTATCAGTATGCTCGCACCATTAGTGAAATGGCGCTTCCCAAAACCCGGGCCTATTACGAAGTGTGGCTCGACCAGCAACCGCTGGCAGATACCAAAAGCTCTGAGCCGGATGATTTATACCAGGATAGATACCTTCCAAGGAAATTCAAGATTGCTATTGTTATTCCACCAAATAATGATGTTGATGTTTTTGGGAACGATTTGGGGTTGATTGCAATTGTTGAAAAGGGAAAATTGAAAGGTTTCAATATTGCTGTTGGCGGTGGTTTAGGAACTACACACGGTAACGCGCAAACTTATCCCAGGTTGGGAACTGAAATAGGATTTTCTGAACCGGGTGATAAATTACTGAAGACCATTTATAATATTATTACAATCCAGCGGGATTATGGAAACAGGAGCGACAGAAAATTGTCGCGATTGAAATATACGCTCGACAAAATGGGAGTTGATAATTTTAAGGCAGAGCTGGACAAGAGAAATGGTTATCCACTTCAAAAGGTGAAGCCTTATGAATTTACTGAAAGGAAAGATTATTACGGCTGGCAGCAAAATCATGAGGGCAAATGGTATTTCACCATTTTTATTGAGAATGGAAGGATTCGGGATGATCAGGATGTGGCATTAAAAACTGCATTACTTGAAGTAGCTCAAACCGGCAAAGCAAATTTTCGATTCACAACGAATCAAAATCTAATACTTTCAGATATTGCTGATGAGGATAAAGCTGAAATTGATTCGATATTAAGCAAGTATCATTTGCAGGCAGACAATGATAAAGCGCGTGCGCTGAGAAGAAATGCAATGGCTTGTGTGGCTTTTAATACCTGCCCGCTTGCACTCGCTGAAGCGCAAAGATATTTGCCCACACTTATTAATAAGATCGAACCTATCCTGGATAAATATAATTTGGGAAATGAAGAAATAATTCTTCGCATGACTGGTTGTCCCAATGGATGTGCAAGACCTTATATTGCCGAGATTGGATTCATAGGAACCGCATACGGGTTATATAATTTATACCTTGGTGGGGACAGAATAGGAAAAAGATTGAATAAGATTTATAAGGAGAATCTTAACGAAGAAGGAATTTTATCCGAATTGGATCAGCTGTTAGGGGTTTATAGCAAAGAGAGAAATTTACAGGAAACTTTTGGAGATTTCGCATTCAGAAAATGGTTGAATTAAAATCATAAATGATTAGAGTAATGGAAAAATCTGTAACAATATCATCCGTTGCGACCGGCAAGAATAATTTGTTTCCTGTATTCATCAAGTTGGAACAATTGCAACTGGTGCTATTTGGAGGAGGAAATGTTGGTTTGGAGAAGTTAAATGCCATTTTGCAAAATTCACCTGGCACATCTGTTCGGGTTGTGGCTCGGGAATTCAACCACGCTGTTCATTCGCTGGCACTTCATCATAATAATATCATTCTCGACCAAAAGGAATATGATAAATCTGATTTAGAAGGATCGGACCTGGTAATCGTTGCAGTTAATAATAAGGTCCTGAGTGAAGTAATCACTAAAGATGCCCATGAATTGGGATTGCTTGTTAATGTGGCAGATGATCCGGAACTCTGTGATTTTTATTTGAGTTCAGTTGTAAAAAAAGGCAATTTGAAAATTGCCATCTCAACTAATGGAAAATCACCAACCATTGCCAAGCGTTTGAAAGAAGCGTTTACCGAAATGCTTCCTGAAGAACTGGACGACGTTTTAAATAACATGGAAAAAATAAGGAAGAGAATGAACGGTAGCTTTGAGCAGAAAGTTCAAAGATTAAATCATATTACAAAGATCCTTTCGGTAAAAGACGATGCAGATATTCGTCAACAAAATGAAAGGAAATGGAAGCGTATTGCAACATGGTGTTTATTCGCAATATTTTTCATGTTCGTTGGTAGACTGACTTTGTCGTATGTGCCATTCGGTGATTTGATCAATTCTGGCAAACATGTAATTACTAATTTAGACAGCCGTTTTTACTGGATGATTTTTGCAGGTTTTTTTGCGCAGCTGGTTGATGGCGCGTTAGGAATGGGATATGGAGTTACTTCCACAACCATATTGATGTCACTTGGTATCAATTTGTCTGCAATAAGCGGAAGTGTACACACAGCGGAAATGTTTGCGAGTGGGGCTTCCGGATACAGTCACTATAAATTCGGAAACGTAAATAAGAAATTATTCAAGGCTTTGCTGATTCCGGGAATAATAGGTGCAGTGATTGGTGCTTACTTATTATCCAAATACGGTGACAGCTACGCGAAGTACATCAGACCGATATTAGCAGCGTATACTTTGATATTGGGATTGAGAATTATAGCTTTTGCATACAAGAAGAATAAGAAACCTAAAAAGGTACGCAGGGTAGGCTGGCTGGCTGGTGCAGGTGGATTCCTGGATTCATTTGGTGGGGGAGGATGGGGCCCGTTGGTAACCAGTACGCTGATATCCAAAGGGAGAAGTCCAAGGTATGTGATCGGGTCGGTGAGTATTTCAGAGTTCTTTGTTACACTGGCAAGTGCACTAACTTTCTTTTCTATGATTGGAGTTAGTCATTGGCAGATTATCGTTGGATTGATTATTGGTGGATTCATTGCAGCACCCATTGCGGCCAAGCTGGTTGGGAAATTGCCCCTAAAGGCGATGTTCTTATCTGTTGGAGCACTGGTAATAATATCGAGCTTGAGGATTCTCCTGATAGCTTTAGGAGTCATCCACTAAGGGCAATAATTTTTTTTAACATTTTAGTCTATTGAATTAGTAGACTAAATATATTTGCACCGAAATTGAAAATCTATGAACCAGGGAAATTTAAAAGTCGAACGATGTTGAGTTTGCAGGTTTAATTTTTTTGAATTATTAGTCTATAAAAATAGTAGACTAGATAAATTTACAAATCACAAACTCAAACAAAAATTCGATAACAAACAGCATATTATGAAGAAGATTTTGACAGGATTAATTGCTTTATTACCATTTATCGTTGAGGCTCAACTTAATGGTTCCCTTCAGGTAAGGGGCAAAATTGTAAACGACAGAGGGGACGGACTCGCGGGAGTGAGTGTGGTCGTAAAGGGGTCTGCAAAAGGGACTTCTACTGACAGTACAGGAGAATTTTCCCTTGTAGTTAATCAAAAATTCCCATTTGTATTAGTGATCAGTTCTGTTGGATATGGCGAACAGGAAGTGGAAGTGCGCAATTCAAGCAGCAAACTGAATATTCAACTCAGTACCCAATCATATTTGGCGAATGAAATAGTAGTCACTGCCAGCCGCCAGGGTGAAAAATTAATGCGGTCGCCGGTAACTATTGAAAAGCTTGACATACGTGCACTAAAGGAAACTCCTTCACCTTCCTTTTATGACGCACTGGGAAATGTTACTGGTGTCCAATTGACTACATCCTCCCTAACCTTTAAAGTACCAAACACCAGGGGATTTAATGTGCCGAACAATTTCCGTTTTATGCAAATGGTCGATGGTGTGGATGTTCAGGCAGTAACACTTGGTGTGCCCCTTGGGAACGCAATCGGGCCCACAGAACTCGATATTCAATCAGTGGAAATCACTCCCGGTGCTTCTTCGGCCCTGTATGGTATGAACGCGATTAATGGAATGAGTAACCTAATTACCAAAGACGCTTTTCAACAACAGGGTTTAAGTGTTTATCAAAAGCTGGCCTTTAACCACGTTGACGGCATCGATAAAAAAGTTAGTCCACTCACGGAAACGGCTATACGCTGGGCTCAGTCTTTCCATGACAGGTTTGCATTCAAGCTTAATTTCAGTTATTTAAAAGGTACGGACTGGGTAGCCGACAATCATAACGATTTTAATCCTCAATCCACTGCCAACCCTGCTTTTCCGGAATTGTCAGGAGCAGACAATCCTGCTTATGATGGTGTGAATTCATATGGTAATGAAACAAACATTGTAATTACAGATTCAAAAGGCAAGAAATACAATGTTCGAAGAACAGGTTACTGGGAAAAAGACCTTACAGATTATAATGCCCATAACCTGAAATTTGATGGGACTCTTTCATATAAATTGAATCCCAAAACGGTAATTTCTTACACATACCGCTATGGAACTATGGATGGCGTCTTTCAAAGAGGAAATCGAATTCAACTAAAAGGAGCAAATGTTCAGAATCACAAGATTGAAATTGTAAATCCCGACTATGTCGTCCGCGCATATGTTTCACTTGAAAATTCCGGTAAGTCTTACAACATGCGCCCCCTGGGCGATAACCTGGAACTTTCATTTAAGCCAAATAAACAATGGTCCAAAGATTATACAGCTGCATTAAATAAAGCGCTGGCTGCGGGGGATGATATTGCAACTGCTCATCATGCGGCGAGAGCTGTTGCAGATAGTGGACGCTTTACTCCGGGCACTCAGGCATTTGATGATCAATTGAATAAAATCATCAACACTAATGACTGGGATATTTATCCAACCAGCAGCAATCCCGACAATACTACAGGCGGCGCCGCATTCTGGACCAAAAGCAGGATGTATAATATTGAAGGAACCTGGAACCTGCACCGGTATATAAACTGGCTGAATGTTTTGGTTGGAGCTGATTATCGCTTGTACGACGTAATCCCTGATGGTAATAATTTTGTTGATTTCAGCAAACCCATCAAAGACCGCAATACTCCCGGTGGAAAAGATATTTACTACAGTAAAGTGGGAGGATTTGTTCAGGCATCAAAGACCGTGTTTGATGATAAATTGAAATTTACAGGCTCTCTTCGTTTCGACAAAAATTCAGAATTTGATGCAACATTTAATCCTCGCCTGGCCGCTGTATATACTTTGAACGAGAAACATAATTTCAGAGTAAGCTGGCAAAATGGGTTCCGCTTCCCATCTGTATTTGAAGCCTATTCATTTGTAAATAATGGCGGCGTTCGACGTGTTGGTGGCTTGCCTATTGTGGAAGAAGGATTGGGATATTATACCAACTCGGCTCTTACAAATTCAGTAACAGCTTATACAACTAAAGTAAATACGCTTGTCAGCCAGCAGGGTTTAACGCTTGCTGAAGCACAATGGCAGGCCAGGGATGTGTTAAAAGTGGGCAACCCGAAACCAATCAGACCCGAGCAAATAAATTCTTTTGAAGCAGGATATAAAGCTTCCTTATTCAATAACAAAGTATTCGTAGACGCTAACGCTTATTTCAATGCCTATAAATACTTTATCGGACAATTGGAAGTAACTGTTCCAACAAATGGAAGTGTAACCAATTTCAATGACACTGCTGTATTAAAGAGCCTTTATAATAATTCTGCAGCTACCCGTTACCGTGTACAGGTGAATAGTCAGTCTGTAGTGAAGAATTACGGTTTCGCAGCTGGTATCAGCTATAATTTTTACAAGACATTTACCATTAGTGGCAACGCAAACTACAACAAGCTGGCTGAGACAAATTCAGCAGATCCTTTGATTCCTGGTTTCAATACACCAAACTGGCTCACAAATTTCAGTTTTGGTAATCGGGCTATAACTAAAAACATTGGTTTCAATGTAGTTTGGCACTGGCAGAACAGTTTCTACTGGCAAAACCTTTTTGGCAATGGAACTGTCGATGCGTACAGCACCATCGATGCACAGGTTACGTTGAGGGTCCCACCAATCAAGAGCAGCTTTAAGATCGGTGGAGCAGATATTCTAAATAAACGTTACACACAATACATAGGAGGACCAACAGTTGGAGCTCTTTATTATGTGACCTGGACACTTGATGCGTTATTCGATAAGAAATCTAACCCATAATTCGCAATCATTTTCGTGGCAATAAATAGTCCTGCCTGTTCTCAGGCGGGATTTTTTTGTGTTTAAGGCAATCCCGCGAACCCAATTCCTTGTCATTATGCCGTATCTTTGCACCTCAATTTCCGAACTATGGCTATAATGGAAGCTGAAAGAACGATTGGTGAATATGGTATGACCATCACTGATGAAAAGGGTCATCAAATGATTATAGACATTCCCGTTGATCAGGGTGGGAATGGATCGGGATTCAGACCTATGCAAACAGTTCTTGCTGCATTTTCCGGTTGCAGTAGTGCAGATGTTGTAAGTATTCTCAAAAAACAAAGGCAGGATCTTAAAGGATTGAAAATTCATGTCGACGGTCACAGGGAAGCAGGTAAAGAACCTTCACTCTGGGAAAAAGTGCATGCAAAATTTGAAATATCCGGCGAAGTAGATCCTCTGAAAGGATATCGCGCTGCCGAATTATCTGTTATGAAATATTGTTCCGTTGCAGAAACGCTGAGACGAGCTGGTGCAACTATCAGTTTTGAAGTTTATGTAAATGGAAAAAAAGTTGAGTCGTCAAATTAATTGATGATTTTTCGTTCACTGTATTACCCAACCTTTTTAACTATTATGGACCAACGCCCGAACACAAAAGCGATTCGTATCCAAACTCCTCGTTCGCCTCAAATGGAGCACAGCACTCCGCTATTTCTCACTTCAAGTTTTTGTTTTGAGAATGCTGAAGATATGCGCGCTGCATTTGCAGAAGAAAGCGATGATAATATTTATACCCGTTTCAGCAACCCTAATGTTCAGGAATTCATCGACAAAATATGCGCCCTTGAAGGAGCGGAAGATGGATTTGCAACTGCTTCGGGAATGAGTGCCGTATTCGGATGCTTCATGACTTTTTTGAATAGTGGCGATCATCTACTTAGTTGCAGTTCCGTATTTGGTTCAACACATACTATCATCACAAAATATTTGTACCGCTGGGACATTGAATATTCCTATGCGGATATCCATCGCCCGGAAACCTGGGAAGCGCTCATCAGGCCCAATACCAGGATGATTTACATTGAAACGCCTACCAATCCCGGACTCGATATTGTTGACTTGGAATGGCTGGGTAAAATTGCCAAGAAGCATAACGTAATTCTTTTGGTTGATAATTGTTTTGCTACACCAGTTCTCCAAAGACCGATTGATTTTGGCGCCGACCTGGTTTTGCATTCGGCCACGAAATGGCTCGATGGTCAGGGAAGAGTTTTGGGCGGAGTTGTGGTTGGAAAAAAAGAATTAATTCGTGAACTCTATCTTTTTTGCAGAAATACCGGACCTTCTATTTCGCCATTTAATGCCTGGGTTTTAAGTAAGAGTCTCGAGACTTTAGATGTTAGGATGCAGCGTCATTGCGATAATGCAGAAAAATTAGTTGCAGCTCTCGAAGGAAATCCTAAAATAAACTGGATCAGGTATCCATTTCATCCAACACATCCAAAATACGAAGTTGCAAAAAAACAAATGACAAGGGGCGGAGGACTCATAACATTTGATCTTAAAGGCGGTCTTGAATCAGGAAGAAAATTCCTTGACGCGCTGCAGATGTTATCGCTTACATCTAATTTAGGTGACAGCAGAAGCATTGCATCACATCCTGCATCAACAACACATTCTAAACTATCAAAAGAAGAACAGGAAGCAGTGAGCATTACACCAGGACTCATCCGTATTTCGGTAGGTTTGGAACAGGTAGAAGATATCATTGCAGACATTCTACAGGCACTCGAAAAATCATAATCAAATTGATTAATAAATTTCTCTAAATGAAGAAGCCTTCCATGTGGAAGGCTTTCATTTTTATTTAAGAATTTATTAGAACCGGTACCCGAAAGAAATTCCGAACCCGGTATTTTTTGCTTTTGCATCTGTAGTGAATCCCTCAATATCAGGAATGTTATTTGCAAAACCAAACTGACCATTCAATTGTACAGATAAATTTTCGGAAAATTCATATCCTACTAGTGTATTCAAACCATAATCAAGCGGTTTGAAATAAGCACCAAAGTTTGCAATGTAATCAGTTGGACTAACACTGTTTTTAAAAGTGATGTCCTTGTCGATTTCTGTTCCAGTATTGGAATATTTCAGTTTTCCACCAATACCATAAGCTAAATAAGGACCAACTCCTACCAATAAATGGCCTGAACCTACTGGATGCTTATAGATAACATTCAATGGCAATTCGAGGTAAGAAAGATTGATTGAACCTGTGCCATCATTATTATATTTTGCACCCTTTGTACTGAACAATAATCCTGGTTGAAAGAAAAGTTGTTCTGTAATTGGAATTTCTGCATTTAGTCCAACATGAAAACCAGTTTTCATTTTGTAATCCAGTTTGTTTCCATCATTATCTTTTCCGGTGATATTCTGAAAATTTACTCCGGCACGAATTCCAAAACTGACACCAGCATCAGAACTTTTTTGTGCCTGCGTACCTAAAAAACAAAGACTCATCACAACTGTTAGCGGAACAAATAGTTTTTTCATAAATAGGTTTTTCATTAAGTGTTTGAATAGATTATATAACGAAATATAGTCTGGAATATTTCCCGTTTTTGAATTAAAAAAGGCTTTACCGCAGGATAAGAGCCCGCCATAAAGCCTTGTATTACAAATATTTTTAGCTAACTGGTAAGACTATTCGACGTAGAGGTTAGCCTATAGATTTTTCTTAATTGCATCTAATAAATATCCCTTGGAATCGCCGAAATATTCCCAGAACATCACCCCTGCCAGATCTTGTTTATTGACATAACGGCATTTTTGTTTCACGGACTTTTCGTCGTCGTAGGTAATAAATATGCTATCCTTTTGATTGAATAAATATGGAGCTCTTGCTTTTTTGTCCCAATAACGGATATACCCAGGGGCGGTAATAATACTGTCTTTAAGTCTTGTATAACCACCTCCTCTTACACCGGAAATTGTTTTCTCGCCAAGCCCATCATTATTTATTCCAGATGTTTTCCAGCCTCTTCCGTAAAATGCAATTCCAATTACAATTTTCTCAGGTTTCACTCCTATACTAATATAATTTTGCACGGCACGGTCTGCTGATTCACCATCCGGATCGAATTTAGAATTGTAAAGATTCGTATGATGGCCCGCGAATTGGGCTTCTTCAGTTTTGAAATCATAAGTCATGACATTGTAGTAGTCCATGTATTGCTGTGCTTTTTCGAGCTCAGTGTGTTCGATAAATGCTTTAAATCCCGCAGTAGCAGCAGTAAGAAAATATTGCTTGTGAGTGCTGTCTTTAAGTTTATTCAATTCCGCGCGCAATTGCTGAAGCATCAGCGTAAAATTTTCTTTATCCTCGGGTCTGAAAATATTATTGTCGCCTCTAAGTCCGGGATATTCCCAGTCAATATCGATGCCATCAAGATTAAATTGCTGAACAATAGAAGCTGCGCTTTGAGCGAACAAAGCTCTCGAGCTGTCGGTAAGTGCAGCATCAGAAAATAATTTGCTCCAGCTCCAACCACCAACTGAAATTAAAATTTTCAAATCAGGATTTCTTTTTTTCAAATCGATCAGTCTGCCCAAATTAATTGCATCTGTGTCGGGTTTCTGCAAAATTGCTCTGCCATCCTTAATATTCACAAATGCATAGTTGATATGCGTTAGTTTTTCCGCGTCAACAGAATCCGGATTCACAAGCCTGCGGGAACCAAAAACGTAAGCGATCACTACTTTCTTCGCAGATTTTTTCTTCGGAGTGAATTGAAGGGTGAAAAGCGATAGAAGTGCGAGAGCTGAGAATAGTAAATACGATTTCATTATTTAAAGCATTTAATTTCACGCAAGAAAGATTAAAGTACCAAGTACCTAGTACCCAGACTAAAGCACCGGGCGATTGTCTCCAGGAGCTCATAACGTTATGCCAATTAAGAATCGAATTGCGGTTGCTGTAGACAGAAAGCACGGCGGAAAAAAGATAAAAGTACCAAGTACTTAGTACCCAGACAAAGACGCCGGGCGAATGTCATCAGGAGCTCATTACGTTATGCCAATTAAGAATCGAATTGCGGTTCCTGTAGACAGAACCCAAAATTTTGTCTCAGTACTAAGTACTCAGTACTCAGTACTAAGATTTAATTTCAAGTAAAATTTTTCCGAACTGTTCTGACTTCTCCATTCTTTTAAAAGCATCTTCAGCATGCGACATTGGAAAAACTTTATCAATGATTGGTTCCAATTTTTTCCTTTCCAGAAAGCCCAGCATGTTTTGAAAATCTTCATTGTTTCCCATGGTAGTGCCCAGAATATTGAGTTGTTTCCAATAGATTCTTTGGGCAGTAATATTTGTAATTGCGCCAGCGGTGCCACCAAAATTAACGATGGTGCCTCCCGGGTTGCATAATTCAATTAGTTTTCCGAATTCACTTCCGGCTGCACTATCTACAATCACATCAAATTGCCCCGCCATTTCCTGAAGTGTTGTGCTCCAGTTTTCATTTTTGTAATTCACTCCGCCTTTCGCTCCGAGTGCTATTGCCTGATCAATTTTATGATCCTGACCTGAAGTCACATAAACAGCACAATTTTCTGCAATTGCAAATTGTAGAGCAAATAGAGCCGTACCGGCGCCTACACCACGAATCAAAACTTTTTGTCCGGGTTTCAATCTGGCTCTTGTGAATAAAGCCCTGAAAGCAGTTACTCCTGCTAAAGGGATTGCAGCGGCATTCTTTAGATCAAGGTAGGCTGGAATTTCATAAACATATTGGGCTTCGATGGCGAGATATTCAGCAAATGTTCCCTGGCGCGGATTACCCAGGATCGTGAATTGCTTGCCCTGGGCATTTTTGTCGGGACCCCAGTCCTGTGCAGCATGAACGAATACTTTTTTGCCGATCCATTTTTTATCAACGGCGGATCCTACTTCTTTCACTATTCCACTGCCATCCGAACCCAGGACCAGGTCCTCCTTTTTGCCCCCATATTGGCCTAGTTTCATCCACAGATCCCGGTGGTTGAGGCCCGCATAATGGATGGCGATTAAGATCTGATCAGCCCCCGGCTGTGGGTCTTGAATTTCACGTATTTCTAATGGGGATTTGGGCCCGGGTAGATACACTACTTTCATCCTATGAAGTTAAGTCGGAACAGCGGCTTCACAAGGGCAAAAATCTGGATATTATTATGAGTATTTCACCCTGTTATACTGCGTATCTTTGCAAACCACAGTATGGCTAAAGCAAAGAACAATGGCATTCCTCCAATCCAGTCCGCGCAGTATGATCACGAGCATATTGATGTATTCGGAGCAAGGGTGCACAATTTGAAGAACATTGATATCAGCATTCCAAAAAATAAGCTGGTTGTAATTACGGGAATCAGTGGGAGCGGAAAATCCTCACTGGCATTTGATACTATTTACGCAGAAGGCCAGAGAAGATACATGGAAACGTTTGGTGCTTACGCACGCCAGTTTATTGGGGATATGGAAAGGCCTGATGTTGATAAGATCACGGGACTTTCTCCCGTTATTTCCATTGAACAGAAAACTACCAATAAGAATCCGCGATCTACCGTAGGCACCATTACGGAAGTTTACGATTTCCTACGCTTGCTTTTCGCAAGAATCGGTGAAGCATATTCCTACAATACAGGGAAGAAAATGGTGAAGTGGAGTGAGGAAGAAATTGTAGAAAATATTTTCAAAAGATTTTACGGGAAAAGAATCAGCTTACTTGCTCCACTTGTGCGTGGCCGTAAGGGTCATTACCGGGAACTTTTTGAAGAAATCAGAAAGAAGGGTTTCGTTAAAGTAAGAGTGGATGGTGAAATAAAAGAACTGGTGCCCAAGATGCAGGTGGATCGCTACAAAATCCACGACATTGAAGTGGTAATCGATCGAATTAAAGTAGAAGATGAATTCAAACTTCGAATCAGCCAAAGTGTTCAACAAACACTTCGCATGGGAAAGGATCTCATGTTTGTGCAGATAGAATCGGAAGCGACTGGAAAAGGATCGAAAACTTCAACTGAAAACGAAGAGGCACAATACTCCAAACAGTTGATGTGCGAAGACACGGGAATCTCGTACGAAGAACCTTCACCTAATAGTTTTTCTTTCAATTCACCATATGGAGCTTGTCCGGAATGCAAGGGCCTGGGAACTGTATACCAGATAAGTATGGACGCAGTTATTCCAGATTCGAGTCTTTCCATAAACGAAGGCGCCATTGCTCCCCTTGGTGAAGAAAGGGATGCATTTGTTTTTAAACAGGTACAACAGGTTGCGAAGAAAAATAAAATCAGTCTGGATGCACCCGTGAAATCTCTCCCTAAAAAAGCGCTCAATATAATTTTGTATGGGGATGAATCAGGGCCTGTAGAAATGAATCTTGATTTTGGATCTCCAAACGATAACGGTCAAATGTATGCGACCGAATACGAAGGAGTGGTCAATCAATTGAAGAGATGGTTCGCCGGATCAACAAGTGAAGCTTTTCAGCAATGGGCAGAAAGTTTTATGGAATTGAAAACCTGTCCGGTTTGCAATGGGGCCAGATTGAAAAAGGAAAGCCTTTGGTTTAAGGTTGATTCAAAAAATATTGCAGAACTCGGCAATATGAACCTTGATAATCTTGCGGCCTGGTTGGATGGAATAGAATTGCGCATCAGCAATAAACAAAAAATAATTGCCAAAGATGTATTAAAAGAAATAAGAGAAAGGCTGCAATTCTTGCTGGATGTGGGTTTGACTTACCTTACGCTGAACCGCCCTTCGCGCACTCTTAGTGGTGGTGAATCGCAGAGGATCAGGCTTGCCACCCAGATTGGTTCGCAATTGCAGGGTATCACTTATATTTTGGATGAGCCCTCTATTGGTCTTCATCAGCGCGATAATCATCGACTCATTGAAGCATTGAAAAATTTGCGTGATATTGGAAACAGTGTACTCGTTGTGGAACATGATAAAGATATCATGCTTGCTGCTGATCATTTGGTTGATATAGGGCCCAAGGCCGGATTTCATGGTGGTAAAATTATGGCCCAGGGAAAACCTTCTGATTTTGTGAAGTTGGATACGCTTACTTCTTCTTACCTGAATGGCCATCGACATATCAAAGTGCCAACAGAGAGAAGAAAAGGAAATGGAAAATTCCTCGAACTGAAAGGAGCCAAAGGAAATAATTTAAGAAATGTAAGTGTGAAATTTCCTCTTGGAAAATTTATAGTTGTTACGGGAGTTAGTGGCAGTGGTAAATCGACCTTAATCAATGAAACACTTTATCCAATTTTGAGTCACCATGCTTATGGATCCAGGGTTCATCCTTTGGAGTATTCGGGTATTAATGGTCTGGATCATATAGATAAAGTTATTGAGATTGATCAGTCCCCAATTGGGAGAACCCCAAGGAGTAATCCCGCAACTTATTGTGGGTTTTTCACTGACATAAGAACGCTTTTTGCCTCGGTGCCTGAAGCGAAAATTCGCGGATATAATGCGGGAAGGTTTTCATTTAATGTAAAAAGTGGCAGATGCGATTTATGCGAAGGTGGCGGAATGAGAGTTATAGAAATGAACTTTTTGCCTGATGTTTATGTTCACTGTGAAAAATGCCAGGGCAAAAGATATAATCGTGAAACATTAGAGATTCGATACAAGGGGAAATCTATCAGTGATGTTCTGGATATGACAGTAGACGAGGCTGTTGAATTTTTTCAAAATGTACCTTATCTCTATAGAAAAATAAAAGTTTTGCAGGAAGTGGGGTTGGGATATATCACGCTCGGACAATCAGCCGTTACACTCAGCGGTGGCGAGGCACAAAGGGTGAAATTGTCTACAGAACTCGCAAAGAAAGACACTGGCAAAACTTTTTACATACTGGATGAACCAACAACGGGTTTGCATTTTGAGGACATCCAGCACCTGCTTGATGTACTCAATAAACTAACCGACAGGGGTAACACGGTGCTTGTAATTGAACATAATCTTGATGTGATAAAAGTTGCCGATCATATTATTGATCTTGGCCCTGAAGGTGGGGATGGAGGAGGTAGCATTTTGTACGAAGGATCACCAGAGGGTCTGGTTAATTGTAAAGAAAGTTACACCGGCCAGTTTCTAAAAACTGAATTGAATTAATTTCGGTTAAGGTTTACCGTAGTTACTGAAATGAATAATTATTTTTGAATGGAAAGAGTGATCATTGACATGGACGAGGTAATCGCAGATCCAATGGGAGCGATGATAAGGTGGTATAATGAAGAATATGGATTGCCTTACAATTGGGATAATATTGATGGATCCTGGTCGAAGGGATTTCCTGAGCAGCACCACGGAATCGTAAAGGAGAAATTGTTAAGTCCCGGCTTTTTCAGAAACCTTCCAGTAATGGAAGACAGTGTTGATGTATTGCGTGAGATGAATGAGAAATATGAAATTTTCATTGTGTCTGCGGCAACTGAATTTCCCAATTCATTAAAAGATAAGCTCGACTGGCTCCTCGAACATTTTCCTTTTTTCAGTTGGCGACAATTGGTTTTATGTGGAGATAAGAGAATGATTTCAGGAGATTATATGATTGACGATCACGTGCGAAACCTCATTCATTTCCCGGGAAAAAAGTACCTTTTCACATCACCACATAACCTCAAAGAAACCGGCTATGAAAGGATTAATGACTGGAAAGAAGCTCGTCGAATATTTTTGCGTTCTTAGCGTCTCTTTGCGACTTTGCGAGAGGCCTTTCGGATTCTTATTTAATTAACCGCATATAATGGACCTGGACCACCTGAACAGTTTGCCCGAATGGAACGACCATAAGCTTTTGAAAAGAATGTACGAGGGAGAAGAATGGAAAATGAAAAAGCAAATGGACGCTGCCGAAGCACTTTACAATAAATGGCGCGAAATCTTTCCGCTCGTAGAATCCTATTGCGATACACTGCAGGATTCAGTCGACTATGAACATTCGGAACAAAATAAGGAGTTGATTTATCAGAATCTTTTCATCGTGGCTCCGAAAATCATTGGAGCGGCAGGAACATCTTCTTACGTTTTGAAAATGGAAAATGCTTCGGTAATCAGACATAATTGCCGGGAGTTAATGGAGCAGGTAAAATTTGCAGCACTTGTGGGTGCGGGTGAGGACAAATACGCCGAAGCGATTGAGGAGGAAATGGATAAATTCAGAGAGTATTTCAGAAGTTGGGTGGCCACATTTGTAAAGGATTCCGACGAGGACGAATGGGGCCTTTATGTATAAATGCAAAGCCATAATTTTGCAATAGAGATAATATAATGAAAGAACTTTCAGTTGTCATACCTGTAATGAACGAATTGGGCAATATTGAGCCCATGATTCGTGCGCTCAGTGATGCTTTGCAGGGATTGGATTATGAAGTGGTTTTTGTGGATGATGGATCAAGCGATGGGACGCAAAAAGAAATCATGCGCTGTGCTGATGATAAGGTGAAACTGGTGGAACTAAGAAAGAATTATGGTCAGAGTACTGCAATGACCGCGGGTATCGATCATGCAACCGGAAAATATATAGCACTGCTTGATGGTGATTTGCAAAATGATCCCTCTGATATCCCCGGCATGCTTGAAAAATTAAAGGCAGAGGATTGGGATGTGGTTGCAGGTAATCGCAAGGACAGAAAAGACGGAGCCTTATTAAGAAAACTTCCCAGCAATATTGCAAACGCAATCATTAGAAGAATGACCGGCGTTTACATTAAAGATTATGGTTGCACCTTAAAAGTTTTTAAGAGGGAAATTGCTGAGGAACTCGGACTTTATGGTGAAATGCATCGCTTCATTCCTGTACTGGCCGCTATGCAGGGCGCGAGGATTACGCAGGTGGATGTGAAGCACCATGCCCGCCAGTTTGGGAAATCTAAATATGGCTTAACAAGAACATTTAGGGTGATGGCTGATTTGATCACCATGGTTTTTTTCAGGAAATACATTCAGAAGCCCATGCACCTGTTCGGCACCATCGGCTTTATTTCTTTCGGAATAGGGGTGATTATCAATTTATACCTTCTGGTATTAAAAATTATGGGTCGCGATATTTGGGGCAAGCCCATGCTCATTTTGGGTTTGTTACTCCTGCTCGGTGGTATCCAATTTATAACGATAGGAATTCTGGCGGAAGTAAGTGTGCGTACTTATTTCGAAAGTCAAAACAAAAAAACCTACACGGTAAGACGCGTTTTCAATGGCAAACAGCAACCCATGGCGCAGCCTTCTTAAGACGGTAGCAAAAATTGCATTCTCGGCCTTCTTCCTGTACCTGGTATTCAGGAAAATTAATTACAGGGAAATGCTGCAACATATGCAGGATTCCAATTTATGGTGGATACTACCTGCAGTCATATTTTTTATACTATCCAAAATTATTTCTTCGTTCCGACTCAACTTATTTTTTAGGAGCATTGGAATTGTGCTGCCCGAAAAAGATAATCTTCGTTTATACTGGCTCGGAATGTACTACAATATGTTTCTACCCGGAGGCATTGGGGGGGATGGATATAAAATTTATGTTCTCAAAAAGAGAACAGATATCGCAGGAAAGAAAATTTTCTGGGCCGTATTCCTCGATCGCGTAACAGGTTTAAGTGCCCTGCTTTTTTTGAGCGCTGTGCTGGCCGTTTTCATATTTCCTCAAATTAAAATGGTATCACCGATTATAGGATTTGTAATTATTGCATGCCTTGCTTACTATATTATATTTAAGAAATTCTTTACCGGTTTCATGCCTGTTTTCTGGTCAACTAATATACAGGGTCTTATTGTTCAAATTGCCCAGGTGATTTCTGCTATCTGCATAATGAAGGCCCTAAATATTGAAGGCCATTATCCTGAATATGTCTTGCTGTTTCTGGTCTCATCTGTAGTTGCCATATTCCCATTTACCATTGGAGGTTTAGGCGCAAGGGAACTCACATTTGTTTACGGTTCCGAGTACCTGCATTTAGATCAACAGGTTTCAGTGGTAATAAGCTTTTGGTTCTACATGATTACGCTTGTAGTTTCATTGACCGGAATCCTATACGTTTTCCGATCCCCTTTTGAAAAACAAATTTCAACTGCTAAATGATATTATCTTCGTGAGAATGGAGCTTCTGAATTTAAAAAATCAAAAGAACTATTTCTATATCATTTTGATCTTATCGGTATTCCTATATTTTGCCGGACTGGGATCAACTCCGATTTATATTTTGGATGAAGCCAAGAATGCACAATGTGCGAGGGAGATGTATGAAAAAGGAAATTGGATCATTCCCACATTCAACGGCATGCTCCGCACTGATAAGCCTCCGCTGCATTACTGGTTCATGAGTTTGGGCTATGCTATTTTTGGAATTAATGAATTTGGTGCCCGTTTTTTCTCTGCACTGGCTGGAGTAGGAACTGTTTTATCACTCTACCTCTTTACAAAAAGATTTCTTGGACTTCAGGTTGCATTCATTTCATGTCTTGTTTTTCTTTCATCATTGAATCTTTCTCTCGAAATGCATTATGCAGTACCCGACCCCTATTTGATATTTTTATTGAGTACTTCTTTATTTTGTGTTTTTCATTTCTTACAAACAAACAAAGCTTATTTCCTCTACCTGTTTTATGGCCTGATGGGATTATCCGTACTGACTAAAGGTCCCGTTGCAATTGCGCTACCTGGTTTATTAGTCCTCGCATATTTAATTTTGAGCAAACAATTTTCATTTAAATCCATCTGGAAACTGAGCCCGATTGCAGGTCTCATTATTGTAGCTGGTGTTGCTTTACCCTGGTATTATATGGTTGATAAAGCAACAGGAGGGGAGTGGACAAGGGGATTTTTTATTGAGCATAACCTGGAACGTTTCACGAAAATTAAAGAAGGGCATGGTGGTTTTTTTCTAATCACGCTTGCATTCGTCATATTAGGATTGCTTCCATTTTCAGTGTACATTTTTCAGGCGCATATTAAGGCATGGAAAGCCAGGGTCAATCCTTTCATTTTATTTTCATTTCTCGCGTCAATGTCGTTCATACTTTTTTTCACAGTGTCAAAAACAAAGCTGCCAAATTATACAATGCCTTGCTACCCTTTTATTGCCATTTTAATCGGTGCATTTTTAAAGCAGGCGGGGGAGCTTGGATTGAAAGGATTAAAAGTTCCAATATGGATTTTATTCGGCATTATGGCCGTCATTCCGGTTGCATTATGGTTTGCCATTGAAATGGAACCTCAAATCAAAGACATGAAATGGGATTCGATTTGGTTCATAACTATGCCAATCACCGTTGCGATATCATTGAGATATCTCTACAAAAAGAATTTTCAAAAATTCTTTTTGTGGCTTTCGGGTGGATTCATCCTTACCTCCTTAATTTTTCTTGCTATTGTTTTTCCCAAAGTCTATCGTAAAAACCCGGTATATGAAAGTTTGAAAATGATAGATAAGAAATACCCGGTAGTTGCATTCAGAGATTTCAATCCCGGATATATTTTTTACCTGGGGAAACCCGTGCCGGTATTAGAAACCAAAGATCAGGTGGATAGTGTTTCCAATGCTAATCCTCATGTTTATATTCTTACCCAGGAAAGAAATACTGATGATATTGCTAATAACAATTTCAGTAAGATTTACGAAGGCAAGGATATATTCGAAACACCAGTGACAAAATTGTTCTGGAAATAGTTTGGAACCAGTAATACTCAAATTAGAAATTACCTGTCAATGCTCAAGATTATCCGAAAAAATCCTTTTTACTATTTGCTATATGCACTGATATTTCTGATCGGACTAGTATTGTTAGCATCTTTCCCAAAAACGGAATCTGTACAGTGGATCAATAATCACTGGACTCCGGCAAGAGATATTTTCTTTAGATTCTATACTTATCTCGGAGAAGGCTGGGTTTTGGTTGCATTATGTTTGATCCTTTTTTTCAGAAACAAATGGTGGGGCTGGATGGCACTTCTAAGCTTTGCGCTCACCACGATTATTTCCCAACTGATGAAGCAGGTTATTTATCCCAATGAAGCAAGACCATTCGCAGTATTGAAAGAAGTTGGCCTGTTGCACGTTGTTAATGGCGTTGAAATTCATTTAACGAATAGTTTCCCATCCGGACATACCATTACTGCTTTCTCCATAGCCACATTGCTCGCTTATCACACTAAGAATAAATTAATTTCTGCTTTGCTATTAGTATATGCTGTGGGAGTTGCTTACTCAAGAATGTATTTGGGCCAGCACTTTTTAGTAGATACAACTTTTGGATCCCTGATTGGAGTACTTACTACGATGGTGAGTATTTATATTGTGGAGCGGGTGAGGGACAAAAAAAATAAGGGTAAAATATTACAAGCAAAAAGTTAACAGAGAGCCCGGTTTTTCACAGGAATGTGATGTGTTGCTGTCTTGGTTGTTATTGCTTTTTATCTCAATATTCTACCCTTGCAGATCTTGATATGGCGCAATCTTAATTAAGAATTAGCGATGAGCGTGTAGATGACCAAAATTGCGATCACTGCAACTCTTATCAAAACGATCTTAACTTCTGTTTTTTTTCTACGTCTCATAGTTTTTCATTTAGTAGGTTACGGATTATTTGGATTTCAATTTTTCATTAGATTTCAATAGGGTACGGATTATGCGTAATAATCCTGTTTTAGCGAATCATTGCTAAATATCTTTCTCTTAGAGTCGTGAATAATCGTTTTAGAATTTCAGAGGACAACGAGTCTGCACTGAGGAATGTTCACCTCTTGCGAGACGGATGCCCAATTTGATTGTGCCTGAATAATATGAATCATTATGGGTAGTGGTACCGCGTTTATCGCCTTCATTATAACCGGGGATACGTGTACCAGGACCAACAAGTGCTGATCTGTTATGAACCTGTTTTGCCATTGCAGCCATCTCAGATCCGGCGCCGAAATAATTATCGAAATCAGCATCAGATACAAAAGTGGTGCTCACATCATCAATATAATCTGTGAATGTTTTTCTTGACAACAGTTCAAAAGCCACACTTACATTTTCAGAGAGGAAATATTTTACACCCACACCATAAGGGATATTGAATTGTGTGAGACTGTATTCTTTTCTGTTAGGATAGTTTGGCATTCCTTCACCTTCTGTACGCAGGGGTTTTAAATTAACCCACTCAGATACGCCGCTTGAATTTGTGTAAATGGTTTGTGGGTTAAAATGAAATACTCCAATACCAAGTACACCGTAGGGACGGAATTTATGCCAAAGGTCTTTGTCATCATCTTCCAGAAAAACAAAAGGATAAATTTCAGTAGTTAATAATCCTTCAATTACCGGTGAACGGAATGACAGGTTTCTTTGCTTCCTGTAAACTTCATAACCACCTTTATCATGAATCAAACTATCGGCTCCTTCGAGTCTGGTGTAGTTTAACGATAAAGTAAAACCTATGAATTCACTTGGATGTGCAGAAACGTATGCACCAAAGAGAAGTTTAGTTGTCTTAAAGGAGTTGTCCTTGAGGAAGGTAGTCCCTTTACCCATGTTTCCTCCGAGATCTCCCAGGAAGTTGGAAGGTCCTACATTCAGACCAATCTCGTATTCTGGCTTGCCGAAGAAAACGTATTGACCAAAGCCAACAGTGGTGGTCATACATATTACAGCAACAATACAAACACGGGTGAAAAGGTTAGGTACATATTTTTTCATGATACCGGATTTAATGCTTTCAAATAGTATTGGACTGCATTATTAACGGTCTCCGGTAAAAGAATATTATAATGTCAAACTGCTTTTTCGATGGTTGTGGAAAAGAAATGAGGGAAGAAATAAGACATTAAGCCTTAATCATGTAGATATGTTCGATTCCATCTTCTAAATATATATCACTGCAGGTAACAAAGCCGAGTGATTCGTAGAAGGTTTTGAGATATAATTGTGCACCAATTTTTATGGAAGAAGAGGGATATAATTTGTACAATTCTTCCATTGATTTTTCCATCAAAATTCTTCCCATTCCTGTGCCTCTCACCAGTTTCGAAGTAACAACACGACCAATCGATGGTTCGCTAAAAGCCAGGCCTGGCGGGACTATCCGCGTGTATGCAACTAATTGATCTGATTGCCATCCCATAAAATGCCACGAAGTTTGATCTTTATTATCTGCATCCTGAAATGGACAGTTTTGTTCAACAACAAACACTTCAATTCTCAGCTGAATAATTTTATATAGCTCCAGTGATGTTAACTCATCAAATGATTTAATGCTCCACTCTGTTTTCATAAAATTGACTTATGATAAATTATCGTGCTGGAGATGGTACAATTGCCAAACTTTCATTTCCATCTTCACTTACAGACTGCACTCCAAAAAAATAATTGTCTTTTGAAACAGGCAATTCAATTTCTGTTTGCGTTGTAAAAATTTTTTTCTGCCATACTGCACTTGTGGTTTCCCGTAATAGTACATAATAGCCTTTCGGCTTTCCGGATTTTGGAATTTTCCAAATTATGTGCGAAACGTTGGTCAGGTTCTTTGTATCTATTATTACATCATTTGGCGTATCTGGCGACTTCGCCAGGTTTGCAAGATTGCTAAGGTTGACACAGGTATTTTTTCTGAGATATTCAAAGTCCATAAAATTTGGTAAGTCGCCATACTGAATATTATTTTCTACGCGGACTGTCTGGTGTTGATGTTCATAATTTTCATTCATCTCAGTAATTCTAACTGCTGCAAATCCTCTTTGAACATATGGAAGATGATCTCCTCCACGAAGGAATCTGTCATTTCGATAGACCATCACAACTTCGAGGTTGGCCACATATCTTTCGCCGATTTCTTTTACATATCTCGCAAGTTGCCTTGCCTTTCCATCATTTTCCAAACCAAGATTTCTGATTGATGCCGCCTGCTTGTCTAATTCATATGCAGGTAATCCTTCACTGAAAACACGCAGCCTCGTATTGTCAATGATGTTTGTTTCACTACTATTATTGCTGCCCATAATATCATTATTCAAAACAGCCTGGATATTCCAATTATTCTTTTTTGCTTTTTCAGCGAGATATGCGGCACCTAACAATCCTTGTTCTTCACCACTTACTGCAACAAAAATTATTGTAGCAGGAAATTTGTGCTTGCTCATGATTCTTGCACATTCAAGAACTGCTGCTGTTCCACTTCCATCATCGTTTGCTCCGGGTGCGTCAATGGTTTTGTTCATTACATCTGTAGCACGTGAGTCAAGATGCCCGCTAATTAGAAAGATCCTGTTGTCATTTGGATCCGTTCCTTTTAATATGGCCATTACATTACCAAGGTTCACTGGTGCATCCACTCTTTTTCCATCAGCAGATATTGTGGTTGTATCTACTTCGCTTGTCATTCTTCCTTCAGAACTCAATGCAAACTGTTTGAATTTGCTTACTACCCATTCTCTTGCTGCTCCAATGCCTTTCTTTTTATCATCAATCGTGCTCAGTGTATTTCGGGTTCCAAATCCGACCAGGGTTTTTATATAAGATTGGAGAGAATCCTTCGAAACTTCAGAAGCCATTTTTTCTATCTCCGGATCTTTTTGAATGATCACCTGGGCGCTGCATATATTAACGCAGCATAAGATAAATGCTAATGTGAATAACGTTCTCATGTAGATATTTTGGTTCTCTAAATTAAAGCAAGAGGGAGTCCTCAAAGCATAAATTTGAGTAATTTTAAACAAATCACCAGTCATGGCTGCGCGGGACCTAAGCACAATTCACGAATTGATCACTGACATGTTTAAAAGGCCGAAATCAGTTTCCGAATGGGAGGAATATCGGCTCAGTGATGAGCAGGTTTCTTTTTTTAAGGAGAATGGATATTTGGCGGGAGTGAAAATGCTTGATCAAAATCAAATTCAGGTACTCCAGGATGAATTGACTTCTCTTGCAGATATCAATTATCCTGGTCACGATTTGTTTTATGAATTTCATTCGAATGAATCAGGTAACCCCGGGCAGATACTGTTTCACGCATTGGGCGCCTGGAGAATTACGACGGGATTTCATGATGTACTTTGGAATCCCCGCTTTTTGATGGCTGCCAGTCAGCTTTTGGGAGATAAGTCGGTGCGATTCTGGCACGATCAACTCTTCTGGAAACCCCCAAAGAAAGGTGGTGTTGTGGCCTGGCACCAGGATTATTCTTATTGGACCAGAACAAAACCAGTCGCCCATCTTACATGCTGGTGTGGTCTGGATGATTCAAATCTGGAAAATGGCTGCGTTCAATATGTTCCCGGATCACATAAATGGGGCCTGCTTCAAAAACCTGTGCTCGCTGGTGATTTGATGGGAATTAAAGAATACCTGACCGAAGAACAACAAGCTCAGTTCAAACCGGTTCCTGCGGAAGTAAAAGCAGGCGAAGCCATATTTCATCATTCGCTAACATTGCATGGTTCCGGAGAAAATAAATCCACAAAACCAAGGAGGGCATTTGTGATTAATGCATTTGCCGATGGAGTAGTTTCCGATGCTAATGAACCCTTACTGCAAGGGGTACCCGCAATTCCGAAAGGCGAGAAAATGCAGGGGCAGTTTTTTCCGCTATTGATTTCGCGCCCCGCCTTCGTTGCGGTCCGCTAACTATGGCGGACGTAGAAAGATACCAGGCAGCGCCGGGACGCGGGCTAATATCCGTATTTTTCTTTCCAGAGATTGTGAAGATATTTTCGCAATTCTTCTTCGCGCGCATTTTTACCGGGGTCATAGAATTTTTTCCCTGATAATTCTTTGGGCAAATATTCCTGCAGCGAAAAATTATTTTCATAGCTGTGGGAATATTGATATCCCTTTCCATAATCCATGTCTTTCATCAGGCGAGTTGGAGCATTTCGAATATGCATGGGCACCGGAAGGTCGCCAGATTGTCGAACTGCTTCGAGTGCTGCGCCAATCGAAGCTACCGCTGAATTACTTTTAGGTGATGCCGCCAGATATATTACACATTGTGATAGAATGATATTCGCCTCAGGGTAACCGATTTTGTCAACGGCTTCAAATGTTGCATTGGCCATGACAAGAGCAGTTGGGTTTGCATTACCAATATCTTCACTCGCTAATATGACCATTCTCCTTGCAATGAATCTTACGTCTTCTCCACCTTCAATCATTCTCGCGAGCCAGTATAAAGCAGCGTTTGGGTCGCTTCCACGAACAGATTTAATGAATGCTGAAATAATATCGTAATGCTGCTCACCACTTTTATCATAAAGAGCCACTCTCTTTTGAGCTACATCCATCACAAGGTCATTAGTCACTCTGATTTCTTTTTTAGTTGTTGAATTGGCAACCAGTTCAAGAAGGTTCAACAATTTTCTTGCATCTCCCCCTGAAATATTGATGAGTGCTTCCGTTTCTGCCAAATCAATTCTCTTTTTTTTCAATTCTTCGTCTTTTTCAATTGCATGATGAAGCAACTGAATCAATTCTTTTTCTCCCAGTGGTTTTAATACATAAACCAGACATCTGCTCAAAAGCGCCGAATTCACTTCAAACGATGGATTCTCAGTAGTTGCACCAATAAGTGTAATGGTTCCCTTTTCGACAGCTCCTAATAAGGCATCCTGCTGGCCTTTATTGAAACGATGAATCTCATCAATAAATAAAATACTTCCCGTTTCACTTTTTGCTTTTTCAATTACTTCACGAACATCCTTCACTCCTGAACTGATTGCGCTCAGCGTATAAAAAGGAACATTCAAAGTTTTTGCAATGATATTTGCAATGGTTGTTTTGCCCACTCCGGGAGGTCCCCATAAAATCATTGAAGGAACCTTGCCCTGCTCAATGGCTTTCCGTAAAACACTGCCCTTTCCTGTGAGATGGTCCTGTCCCACTAAATCATCCAGGGTTTCCGGACGAAGTCTTTCCGCTAATGGTGCCTGATTCATATCTAAAACAAGTTAACAAAAATACCTGCTTTAGGTTGACTGGAATTGTCCAATTCATCATTGCACATTTGCGCGCAGAAAAGCGAGGATTTGAGTGTAGGAATCTACAAGGTCAGCACCCACCCACCCATGACCTTCATTGGGATAAAACACCAGTTGGTTTACCACACCGGCACTTTGCAATTTGAGTTGCAAACTATAAGCCTGGGATGGCGATATAAGGGGATCCAATCCACCCTGTAATAAAATAGTAGGAGCGGAAGTAGCCTTTACATAATTTACCGGACTCGATGCTTCATACAAATCCGGATTTGTAGAGGGCGTACCATTCAGGGCCAGAGCAAGCAAATCAGAAATTTCTGAAGTAGGAGGATTGTCATAAAGTGCTGCGAGATCTGTTGGTCCGAAAAATGAAACAACAGCTTTTGGACTAACAATGGAATTGTGTTTGTAAGCCTGCAGTAATGCAAGATGTCCTCCCGCACTGGCACCAAGTAATACAAATTTATCAGACAGGTGATATTGGTTCCTGTTATTAAAAATAAATTCTACTGCCTGGCTAATATCATTTTCCTGAGTTGGAAATTTATTCCCCGACCCTGTAACCAATCGATAGTTGAGATTGAAAACAGCATAATCTGGTAACTGAGTTCTCAAAAAAACAATATTGGTATCAAAATCAGATTTATCGCCTGTTGCCCATCCTCCACCATGAATCATGATCATCACTTTTGATTCTTTCGTTTGATCGACCGCAGGATAGTAATCCATTTTTTGAGCAGGATTATCTCCGTAGCTCAAATTTTGTTTTGTTTGTCCACTATTATTTGCCGGCTCATCCTTATGATTGCAGGAAATAAATAATAGAAAAAAGGCGAGATGTATAATATCAATCTTCACAGTATTCAGCTTAACCATCATTCAAATTAAGGAATTCAGGTCTTAAAGAGAAGTGAAAATCATTGCTGTTGTTGCGCTGCGAAAGATTCTGCGAGATCATCATCTATTGTTGAAGATGCCTGTGAAAGCATTTTGACCCGACTGCTATCTTCAAAACTGTGCCCATCTTCATAACTTACTGCAACATATACTGATAATACCTGCTTTGCCGGACCTGCAAATGTGCCCTTCACTGGCGAGCAATCGCAGAAATTTCTTCCCACAGCAAGTTTAACGTGCGTATTTGTTACCCAAATATTGTTGGTTGGATCGATGCCAATCCATCCCTGATCTGGTATCCACGCCTCAACCCAGGCATGAGTAGCGCCTTCGCCACGCATACCGTTTTTATTTGGACAAATATATCCGCTCACATAACGGGATGGAATTTTTAAAGTTCTAAGGATATGTAGCATTACATGGGCAAAGTCCTGACAAACGCCAGCTCTGTGTTCCAGAATTTCATCAACAGTGGTTTCAATGTTGGTAATGCCTTTGATATATTGAAAATGCTGGTAGATATATTGACAGCAATCCTGCACTACTGCAGCTACTGTTTTCCAGGGTTGTGAAATTTGAGAAACAATCGAGTCTATTTCCTTTTGCGCTTTAATTGGTGCTACACTTGAAAGTTCGAGTAATTGCAAATTATTACTTATGTCTTTTTTGATGGACGCTGATCCGCCATTAAAATTCAGGTAATGATTGGGACTGTTGAGCGTGCGGACTATTAATTTACTTTCGAGAATAAGTTCTTTGTGGAGATCGGGTAAGTTAAAAACGCCCGCTTTATTTCCCCAGTAATCGAAATAGGTATGTACATCCGGTTGATGCGTAATTAATAACTCATGCATGAGAACCTCTTGTTCTGCTCCTACAAACGGAAAGATTCTAATTTCATTCATGCTATCTTTAACCGGCCTGTCGTACTCGTATTTGGTAATGTGATGAATCTTAAAAATCGGCATTATGAATTAATTACGTGTAGGAGAAAAATGTTTGTCCAAGCAATTTATTGAAATGTAAGAGATCATTTCTTGTGTCATGCAAAAAATTTTGCAAACTCATTTGTCTGATGATGTCGAAATCTCCATATTCTACCCGGCTATGCACTCTTCCAAAAAGCTTTAAAAGAGGAGAGGTTGTTTCGGCATTATTTTGTTTCACAACTTTTACAAGGTAAAATCCGATGCGATCCAGGGAATAAGTTACCGAACGCGTGAATTGTTTATTGAAAAGTAATTGATCGACTACATTGAGATTGTGATTTGGATTATTGTAATTTTTAAGATGATGCTCATATCCGGAAAGTGACAAAAGCAAATTGCGCCAATGTAAAACATCTTTGGAGGTTTCAGTTTCGTAGCCAATTTGTTGAAAATGTTTATCTGCTACAACCAGTGTTATGAGACATCTTTCCACAAATTTTCCCATCGTCATAAAACTCCAACCAATATTTCTTGGCATGGTACTATCTGTAACGCCGTTAAACAAAATGGATTGATCCATCAACTGGTCAAGTACTGAAATCCCTCCTTCGCCGATAATCCTGCTTTGGATGACAGGATTATTTATTAAGTGATACAGATGATTAATCTGTTCCCAAACCTCTTTGGTTATATGGTCCTGGGCGCCACGTGCATTTTCTCTTGCTTTATTGATGATTACTTTAATTGAATTATGGTTTTCTGTATCAAGAATTAAATGCCGCAGTGTTGCTGCATTGTCGAATTCCAATTTGCTGATTTGTGATTCGTCCAGGTGAGTAAAGATTTCTAACACAGGACGCCAGCTATTCATGCCATATTCTCCTTTGTCGAGCGACAAAACATAATTAGTATGCAAAATCCTTAACATGCCGTCCGTACGTTCGAGATATCTGTTGAGCCAATAAAGGGAATCTGCAATTCTACTTAACATTCAGGCTTGAGTTGTTAGTGATCAATAATATCATTTGAATCTTTATCTACCTATTTTATTTTTCAACTACCCAGGTGTCTTTGCTACCGCCACCTTGCGATGAGTTTACGACGAGTGATCCTTCCCTGAGAGCTACCCGTGTTAGTCCACCTGGTACAATTTGTATTCCACCCGGGCCGCAAAGTGCAAAAGGCCGAAGGTCCACATGACGGGGTTTAAATTGTCCATCTACAAAACAAGGAACGGTAGATAATTTAATGATGGGTTGTGCAATGTAATTTCTTGGATCATTTTCAACATCTTCAATCATTTTTTCAAATTCTTCTTCAGTAGCTTTATTGCCCATCAGCATACCATAGCCACCAGATTGATTGGTCTTTTTGATTACCATATTTTGAATATTCCTGAATGTATAATTCCTGGCATCCGGATCACTCATTTGATAAGTTGGAACATTTGGAAGAATGGGATCTTCATTGAGATAGTATTTAATCATATCCGGTACGTAAGCATAAACAGCCTTATCATCTGCGACACCGTTCCCGATAGCATTTACAAGTGCAACATTGCCTTTTCTATACGCACTCATAATTCCAGGAACGCCGAGCGCGCTCTCCGGATTAAAAACCATGGGATCC
>PSRI01000022.1 GCA_003175935.1 Bacteroidota bacterium | reverse complement strand
GATACTCAAATCAATCGCAGACTTAGTGATTCCCTTCTTATCAATCGAAAAATTTTTGATCAATTTGTTCCCGATTCAGTCCTGAGAAAAGATTTCGGAAAGGAGTCGAAGCCCAGGCTCTATGCCATGGGTAAGACATCGGTGAAAGAAAAGGAAACTTACCTCTACTTAAAAGCAGCCACGGCTTCGAAACAGGTTGGATATATACTTTGTTTTGATCCTAAAAAGAAATTTAGCGCGTCCGTGCCAATTGTACGAAACAGCACAGAAAGAAATTTGTCAATTGTTGGTGGCATGGACAGCAAATTCACCGTGAATACCAGGGAATCGCGGAAAGCTTCTGATGGACAGATTTACTATAAGCTCAAGTCATATGTATACAACGATGTCGGAACCTTCATGCTTATAAAAATCGAATCTAATGAACCGGTACAGGTAACAGAAATATATAATCCTATTGATAGTTTTCCACGCAAGGGAAAATTATCTGGTGACTATGTTCAGGACAAAAAGAATTTTGTTTCTGTGCGCGATGGAAAAGACGCAAAAAGAATTCAATTCTTCGTACATTTTTACAGGCCTAAAGAAGATTGTTCCGGTGAGTTGAAAGGCGACGCATTTTTTGTGAAACCCAACATCGCAGTATTTCACCAGGCAGGAGATCCCTGTGAACTTGAACTCAGTTTTTCGGGTAATAAAGTAAGTTTGCGTGAGGCCCAGGGGTGTGGAAATCATCGTGGCATCAGATGTTTTTTTGAAGGCACTTACTGGAAAAAAGAAACGAAGAAAAAGAAATAGTGACTGGAGATTTCGGGTAATCAATGGCATCAATTTACCAAGCATATGAAATCCCTTCTATCATTTCTGTTTGTCATTTCCATTATTAATCTGAACGCTCAAACCAGAATTTCGGTTAAATATCCCGGTAGTGCCAGCAAAACTCCACTGGATGGCCGACTATTACTCCTTGTTTCTAAAAGCAATGCATCAGAGCCCAGGTTCCAGGTATCTGATGGTCCGGGTTCACAACTTGTATTCGGGCAGGATGTCGAAAACTGGAAAGCCGGAGAAGCAAAAATATTTTCGGGAAATGAATTTGGATATCCGATTCAGAGTTTGAAAAATATTCCGGCAGGAGAATATTATGTACAGGCTTTGCTACATAAATATGAAACTTTTCACCGCAAAGACGGTCATGTTGTAAAACTTCCAATGGACAGAGGCGAAGGACAACAGTGGAATCTTGCTCCCGGAAATTTATTTTCAAAACCAGTTAAAATTAAATTTGATCCTAAATCCACAGCGAGCGTTTCAATTTCACTCGATACTTTGATTGGTCCAATTGAAGAAGCGAAAGACACGAAATATATTAAACACATTCGCATCCAAAGCAAATTACTTACTGAGTTTTGGGGAAGGCCGATGTACATTGGTGCACACGTGTTGTTGCCTGAAGGATGGGACTCACATCCGGATGTGAAATATCCCCTTGCAATTTTCCATGGACACTATCCATCAGATTTTGGCGGATTTAGAACCACTCCTCCTGATCCGGATTTAAAACCGAATTATAGTGAGCGTTTCCACATTTCGGGTTACAACAAAATCGAACAGCAGGAAGCATATGATTTTTATAAAATTTGGACGGGTCCGAATTTTCCACGCGTACTTGCTGTGGAAATCCAGCATGCCTGTCCGTATTATGACGATTCATATGCCGTTAATTCAGAAAGTATCGGTCCGTATGGAGACGCTATCACCTATGAATTGATACCTGAAATTGAGAAGAGGTTCAGAGGTATCGGACAAGGTTGGGCGAGGTTCATGTATGGAGGATCAACGGGTGGATGGGAAGTATTAGCTGCCCAGGTTTTTTATCCTGATGAATATAATGGATGTTATGCTGCCTGTCCGGACCCAATTGATTTTAGAGCCTATACTGTGGTTGATATTTACAAAGACAAGAATGCCTATTTTTTACAAAGTGATTTCAAAAAAACTGCGCGGCCCGCTGAAAGAAATTATTTAGGACATGTATCTGCAACGATTCAGGAAGTAAATTATCGCGAATTGGCATTGGGGACAAAAAGCAGGAGTGGACAGCAGTGGGATATTTGGGAAGCGGTTTTTTCACCGGTTGGAAAGGATGGATATCCGCAACGGATCTGGGATAAATTAACAGGTAACATTGACAGTAATGTCGCAAATTATTGGCGCGAGCATTATGATTTGTCGTACATCATGAAGAGAGACTGGAATAAAATAGGAAGTAAACTACAGGGGAAAATTCACATTTACTGTGGTGATATGGATACTTACTACTTAAATGATGCGGTTTATTTCACGGAGGACATGCTAAAACAACTCGACCATCCAACATATGATGGGGAAGTAGATTATGGAGATCGTGCTGAACACTGTTGGAATGGAGATCATACGCAGCCCAATTATATTTCAAGATTACGCTATCACAGAATGTTTATTCCCAAATGGGTTGAGGAGATGAAAAAGCGAGCTCCTGCAGGAGCTGATATTACGAGCTGGAGGTATTGAATAATGAATCGTTGCCATAAAACCTTTATGGGAAGCGAATCTTATGAACTTACCCATTTGCAGATAATAATTGCAAATTAGTTCCGTTTAAAATTTTCCCGTTATATTGCGGCGAAATTCTAAGGCAAGCAATCGACATATGAGTTCATTTACGAATTTCAGAGTACCGTATACAACAATAGATGAAAGGTACTCTAAGAGGGTGGCTTATTTTTCAATGGAATTCGCCATTCATCAACCCTTAAAAATCTACAGTGGAGGTTTAGGTTTTCTCGCAGGCTCACATTTGCGAAGTGCCTATGAACTTAAACAAAACATGATTGGTGTTGGAATCTTGTGGAAGTATGGATATTATGACCAGGCACGAAATCAGGATCAAACACTGCAGGTTCAGTGGAACGAAAAAATCTATAATTTTTTAGAAGACCCCGGAATAAAATTTCAGATTAATATTCACGATCATCCGGTTTGGGTGAAAGCTTATTATCTCAACCCTGAAACCTTCAAAAGCGCTCCGCTTTTTTTACTAAGCACAGACCTTCCTGAAAACGATTATATCTCTCAAACTATCACACACCGTTTGTATGACGCCAATGTTGCTACCAAAGTGGCCCAATTTATTTTGCTTGGCGTTGGCGGTGCGAAATTGATGGATGAAATTGGATACGAACCTGAAGTCTATCATTTGAATGAAGCACACGGCGTTTCTTCTGTGTTTTATCTCTATAAAAAATTCGGCAGCGTAGCTGATATCAAAAAGAGACTCGTATTTACTACTCATACTCCGGAAGAAGCAGGAAATGAAAAACATGACATTTTGCTCTGTGACAAGATGGATTATTTCTGTGGAATTCCCCTGGAGGAAGTGCGAAGAATAACTGGTATCAATGATGATATGTTCAACCACTCTTTGGTGGCGCTTCGAATTGCAAGGATTGCGAATGCTGTGAGCGAACTGCACGGGCACGTGAGCCGATCCATGTGGAGCAAATATGAAGGTATTTGCCCAATTATTCATATCACCAATTCTCAAAACTGGAGATACTGGTCGGATAAGCAACTTTATTATTCGATGGATGAAGGTGATGAGGAAAAATTCTCAGACCGTAAATGGTATTTGAAGAAGAGGTCCTTTGATATGGTCGCGGATCAAACCGGAAAACTATTTGACCCCAATATTTTTACAATTGTTTGGGCAAGAAGATTTGCTGGATATAAGAGAGCAGATTTAATCACCAGGGATAAAGCAAAATTTGAAGCTTTGTTGAGCAATAAAAGTTATCCTGTTCAAATTATTTGGGCAGGAAAACCATATCCGGTAGACTATCCTGCAATCAGCGATTTCAATTACCTGGTGAATCTCAGCAAGAATTATTCAAATGTTGCGGTTTGTACCGGATACGAACTTTCAGTTAGTAAAAGATTGAAACAGGCAGCAGATATTTGGTTGAACAATCCAAGAGTTCCTCGTGAGGCTTCGGGAACAAGTGGAATGACCGCTGCAATGAATGGAGCAGTGAATTTTTCTACCGATGATGGATGGATTCCGGAATTTATCGACCATGGCCATAATGGATTTGTGGTACCGAAGGCCGACTATTTGAATATGACTGTTCATGAACAGGATGATTATGATCTTAAAGCCATTTATGAAATCCTGAATACCCAAATACTTCCGATGTATTATAAGCGCCCGGATTTGTGGAAAGAGATTATGAAAAATGGAATGAGAGATGTGAGGTTCCGTTTTGATTCAGGAAGGATGGCTGACGAATATTACAGACTTTTGTATAACGCTTAATAATAAATCCGCAGCTCAACTGCGGATTTAAAATTTATAGAAAGTATGCACAAGTATTCAAAATCTTTGGAAGTACGCTGGGCCGATTTAGATCCTAATTTCCATATGCTGCATTCCCGCTATTACGATCTTGGCGCTTTTGTGAGGATGTGTTTTTTGGTTGAGCACGGTATTACCCCTGCGGTGATGCAACAAAATCATATTGGTCCCATCATTTTTCGTGAAGAATGCGTTTTCAAAAAAGAAATCAAATTCGGCGATAAAGTAGAAGTTAGTTTGCAATTACGAAAAGGAAGACGGGACAGCTCACGGTGGAGCATGCTTCACCATATCACCATCAATGGTGATACTCTTGCAGCAATTATAACCATCGACGGTGCATGGATGGATACTCATAAACGCAAGCTCGCAGTTCCTCCGGACTCATTTGGTACGTCTTTCGATTTGATTCCAAAATCCGAAGACTTTGAATGGATTTAATACTCTCACAATTCTTCCAGTCTCGTTTTTGCATTTACGTTCTTTGGATCAATGCTAAGTGCCTTTTGATAATTCATTTTCGCATTTGCCATTTCATGCTTCGACAGGTAAAAATCACCCAACGCATTATATACCCTTGCTTCTTTTGGAAATAAATGTGCGTTCCAGTTGAATACCAAATCCGCTTTCTCCCATTGTTCGGCCGCGCATAGAACGTAGCCATAAGTGTTGAGTCCATAACTGTCTTCAGCAAGTGCGGAGAGCGATTTGAGAACTGCGATTGAATCCGCAATTAGTTCAGACAAACTTCTTTGTTTCCATTGACGCTGAATCCAGCTTATGGCCTTGTAATGTGGTTCATAACCATTTCCGCTTAGGATTTTAGCAAGATCTTTTTCCAGGCTTTCTACAGGAGATTCAACAATTCTCCCAAGCTCCGTTCCATTCTCAAATACCAGCAAGTCGGGGACCCTATGGATATCCATTTCCCTTTCCTCATGATTGGGGCTTTGTTTATAGCTACTGTCCCTGTAGTCGAGCATTACGAGTTTTATTTTGGAGGATGGAATTTTACAATAATTCAAAATCTTAAAAATTCTTGGCACTTCCCTTTTGCTATCTCCGCACCAGGTCCCCATAAAAATTTCAAAGGTTTTATTCTTCATGTCTTTTGAAATTTTGTCGATGGTTGCTGAGTCGATTTTATAATTCTCGTAATTGGGATCATACCATGAATTGAATGGAGTTTGGCGCAATACATTTTCTGATTGAATCCCCAGGAGCATGGGATTTCCCCTGGAATCTTTTATTGATGATGGTGCAATTGTCTTCGATTGCTGAATTTTTGATGTACATGCAAATATGAATAGCAGCATTGCTGCTGAAATATGAATGGATTTCATGACTATTTTTTTTGAAATAAACAGGAATTGCCGCAATAGTCCGGGGACTTGCGTCATGTCAAAATTTGAATATTAATTCGGGATCAAATTTGAGGAGGTCGAAGAATTTCCCGGGGAGTTCCTGTTAAGATGGGGTCTGTCAGTGAAATTTGATTCCTATCTGAAAATTTGTACAGATTAATTTCTTTCAGATATAAATGTGAAGGAATCGGGTATTCTTCAATAGTGATGATTTTGATATTAACGGTCGCAGTAAAATCATGATCACCTGATTTTGCAGGAGGAAAAACTTTTTCGCAATCGCAACTTGGTTTGCCGCTGGTAACAATCAGAGTTTCCCATTTACAGTGCAGATAAGAAATTATTCTTCCGAATTGTGCGGAGGCAACGATTAGGGTGAATATGACTGCTAATCCTTTTCTCAAATGAAGGTGTTAGATCACTAAAGATAATTTTTTTTTGGAGGAGTCTATAACACTTATTTCACACCGTTCTGATAAAATTATTTCAGCCACACCAAAGAAGCCCATTTCTTTGCAAATATCATGATAAGTTATACGGCACAGTTATACAGGAATGCATACAGCGGATTATCGCGACCAACCTGGCTCTTGTCCCTCGTAATGTTGATCAACAGAAGTGGTACCATGGTGGTACCATTCATGACCATTTATTTAACCAGTCCACAAATGGGTTATTCTATTGGTAAGGCAGGTTTTGTTATGGCTTTATTTGGATTGGGCGCTATGGCGGGCGGATTTTTTGGTGGTAGACTCACTGATAAATTTGGATTCTATCCCGTACAAATTTTCACTCTCTCAGGAGGAGGGATCCTTTTCATATTACTTGGATTGATGAAATCGTTTCCCCTTATCTGCATATTCACTTTCACCCTGAGCCTGGTAAATGAAGCATTTCGTCCTGCAAATTCTACGGCCATTGCATTCTATAGCCTGGAAGATAATCGTACGCGCTCTTATTCATTGAACAGGCTGGCCATCAATTTAGGTTGGGCAGTGGGAGGTGCCCTGGGTGGTATATTGGCCAAGTTTAGTTATTCACTTTTGTTTTGGGTAGATGGCCTCACAAATATTATGGCAGCGGTCCTAATGTGGCGTTTCTTAAAGGCAGCGGCGGAAAAACATGTGGTTCACCCAAAAGCAGTAAGAGATGCTTCGGCTTCCCCTTACCGTGATAGGACATACCTGATGTTCATATTCCTGGTTATCCTATTTGCAACTTGTTTTTTTCAATTATTCACCACGCTCTCGGCCTATTTTAAAAACGAACTTAATTTCTCAGAACCATTTATTGGTTTGCTAATGGCGATTAACGGATTATTGATTGTTGCCATTGAGATGATACTCGTGTTTAAATTGGAGGGTCGAAGAAAAAATACCTATTTCATTGCGCGTGGTGTGATATTAATTGGCTCTTTTTATTTCTTATTAAATGTGTTTCATCTAAAGGAATGGATGGCGATTCTTGGCATGGTGATCATTACAGCAGGTGAAATTTTGTCGATGCCCTTTATGAACTCATACTGGATCACTCGCACGAATACATACAATCGCGGCCAGTATGCAGGTCTTTACACCATTGCATGGTCAGTCGCACAAACTCTGGCTCCATTGTTAGGCGGATTACTTGCAGAACATCATGGTTATGCAACGCTTTGGTGGTGCGTGGCGGGTTTGAGCTTTCTTGTTTTCCTTGGATTTAAAGCACTATTTTGAAATTTTCCAAAGGTTAAATACGGGTATAAGAGGGAAGCTATTTCACTTCCTTGTGCTTAATTTAGATGTGCAGAGAAGACTTCGTCACATTCACACTCAAAACTGCTGATATGAAAAAGTCTTCCTTCCTTCGCTATGGATTTTTCTTTGTTTCGTTCTTCCAACTTCAGTATTCAATCGCTCAGACAAATATTGCCAATTTGCAGAATGCGGATACTCAATTAGCGGATTCATTTTATTCCCTTGGCCAGTGGAAAGCAGCTATTCCGGCGTATGAAGTTGCACTCAAAAAAGATGTATCAAACAGTCTGGCCTGGAATCGGCTGGGTTACTCTTATCACAATACCGGAGAATATGCTAAAGCGATTAGTGCTTATCAGAAGAGTCTGGGTAACCAACCCTTTCCTCAATTAAAAACAGTAGTTCAATCCAGGATGTCGAGGTCATATGCCCTAATGCAAAAGAAAAATGAGTCTTTGATTTGGCTGGATAGTGCTACTAAAAATGGATATGCAAATTTGAAAGAAATGGATAGTCTCCGCGACTATGACTTCATTCGGAATGAATCTGACTTCAAGGCATTTTACAATCGGGCATACAATATCGCATATCCCTGTATGAGTGATCCGCGGGCAAGACAATTT
>PSRI01000064.1 GCA_003175935.1 Bacteroidota bacterium | reverse complement strand
CCCCAGGGATCAGGAATATCGATGTTTTCTCCCGGATAGGCTTCATTCATGAGCAAATCAATTTTTGATTCGTCGAATGTTTTTTGTGCGATCCATCTCACTTCATCTACTACATCTTCTGCCATGGAATATATTTTGTCGAAGTTTATAAAGTCTTCGGGAGTAATATTCCTGGCGCGATGTGAACTGATGTCGATTCCATGCGATAATGCCACTTTTTGTGAAAGCCGATGAGGAGCTTCGCCTATATGGTAACCGTTAGTGCCTGCGCTTTCCACAGTCCAATTCAAACCGGCCTTTTCAGCCTTTTCCCTCAGTATTCCCTCTGCCAGCGGACTTCTGCAAATATTTCCCAGGCATACCATCAAAATTTTCATGCTTGCAAAAGTAGGGAAAAGGAGGGAGTGATTTTACCCTTATGGAAATTATCAGGACTGGCATCTTATAAACATCCACAGAGCTCTGTTGTGAAACCCATATTGTTCACAACAATTCTAACATATGCAACCCGAATCAATACTCAAAGCTGATGTATTAGACATCATATTTGAAAATCGCAACAAAAAATATGGAGCCTATGATTTGAGGAAACATTATCAACGATACGTTTTGCGCTCTATTTGTATCTCAGCGGGATTAGTCACAATCATATTATTTTTCATAACACGAAATGTAAAGCATAACATTCCAGGTGGAATTGAAATTCCTCCTATTGCACTGATTGATCCTCCTGTTAATAAAATAGATCCAATTCCTGAAGCGTCCAAGGCGCCCAGACAACCAATAAAAGCTGTCGCTGTCGTAGGTTATATTGTTCCGCAGATTGTAAATGCAATAGCGCCCATTGATCCGCCGATGCCTGAGATGGATGATATTGGTGAGAAGCAAATTTCAAATGTAAATTCACCCGGTGGCTCGGGAGATATTACACAGCCATCAAATAATGGAGCTCTGCAAGGTTCCGCTATCATGGAAGAGCCAAAGAATGATGGTCCGCTTTATTCTAATGCAGTTGATGAGCAGGCCGAATATCCAGGTGGATTGGTTGCCATGCAGAATTTTCTGCAAAGAAATTTGCGTGATCCGAGAGAGGAAGACCAGGAATCAGGAACGGTTAAAGTGAAGATAAGGTTTGTAGTTGAAGAAGATGGATCGATTGGCCGATTTGAAATCCTTAGCACGGGAGGGGAAATAGTTGACCATGAAGTATTGAGGGTGTTGCATAAAATGCCCAAATGGAAACCGGCGAAGAAAAACGGAAAAACGGTGGCAATGTATTTCGTACAACCCATAACATTCACTGTTCCGGGCGATTAAAAGTTCATCATTTTTTAAGCGGGATTTGGCTTGAATTTAGAAGTATTTGCTAACTTGCCTCCCCCACAAAATCCTTATATGGCACTACAGGACTGGGAAGAAAGAAAAGAAAAAAGGTATTCAATAATGCACGCCATTTATGATTATTCGATGGGGACGGTTTGGATTGCTATTGGTTTATTTTTTCTCTTATATAAAAAATTTGGAGTAACCTGGATGAAGAGTGACCCTGTTTTGGACACAATTTTTGGCTGTCTTGGAGTTGCATATGGAGCTTACAGATTATACAGGGGTTACCAGAAAAAATATTTTCGTAAATGATTTTTGACGATCGATTCAACATGAAGCTCATCCGGTATTTCAGATTTTTTGCCGTTTTATGGCTGATCATCATTTTTCCGGGATGCAGTTCCAAAAAAATAAAAGCGATTCCGGGAGGGGATGATACCCCTACTTCCGGAATCATCCATATTAGTGTTGATGAAACTTACAAACCCATTATCGATTCACAGATTAAAGTTTTCATGTCGCAATTCCCTAATGCGACTGTGATACCGCATTACAAGTCAGAAGCAGAGTGTCTGAAGGATTTGACAAATGATAGTATACGTATGGTAATTGTGACGAGAGGACTAAGTGAAGAAGAAGTTAAATACCTGAAGGATACCCTGGGCTTTGCACCCATGTGGGACAAAATTGCGTCTGATGCTATAGCAGTGATTGTGAATAAGGAACAAAGTGATACGCTATTTGACATAAGTGAAATTAAAGGCATAGTTGCAGGAACAACAGGTTCAAAATTGAGACCTGTATTAGATGGAAAAGCGGCCACCAGTACGGTAAGATTCATGCTGGATTCGGTATTAAGAGGCCAACCATTGTCGCCTGAAGTTAGTGCAGCTGATAGCAGCCAGGGCGTGATTGATTACGTAAGTAAGAATAAAGACGCGATTGGTTTTATTGGTGTGAATTGGATAGGAAATCCCCAGGATCCAGAGGTTTTACATTTTCTTACAAAAGTTACGGTGGCTTCGATTCAGTCGAGAAATGATCCTGATAAGTATATCAAACCTTACCAGGCAAATATTGCAACCAAGCGCTACCCGCTGGTACGCGGATTGTACTATATAGTGAAGGAGAATTATAGTGGACTTGGAAGGGGATTTGCGAATTTTATGCAGTTTGAAAAAGGTCAAAAGATTTTCTGGAGAGCGTATCTTGTTCCAACAAAAATGGACTTCCAGATTAGAGATGCGAGCATAAAAGAAGAATAATAGCAAAGATTTTGTCAAAGAATTTGAATATTATAAATTACAAAAAACCAAAATCTCCAACCAAGATGATCAGGCACAAAATCTGTTTCGTGATTGCTGCTGTGCTCCTGTGCAATATTGTTTTTGCGCAAACAGTAGATGAGGGCAAAAAATTCCTTTACTACGAGCGTTTTAAAAGCGCAAAAGAGGTTCTGGAAAAAGTAGTAGCATCCGCCCCTACAAATGCTGAAGCGGCCTATTGGCTCGGCCAGGTACTTATTGAAATGAAAGATGTACCAGGTGCTAAAGCAGTTTACCAAAAAGCCCTGCAGGCAAATGGAAGCAACCCTATGCTTTTAGCAGGAATGGGACATATCGAATTATTGGAAAATAAAGGCAACGATGCCCGCCAAAGATTCGAAACAGCAATCAGTCTTACAAAAGCAAAAGATGTCCAGGTTTTAAATGCCGTTGGTCATGCCAATGTTGATGCAAAAGAAACCGGAGATCCAAAATATGCCATTGAAAAATTAAATCTCGCCACAGCATTAAAAGGCATGAAAGAACCCGCGGTTTACATTAACCTGGGAGATGCATATAAGAATCAGGCAGACGGTGGCGGAGCGGTAACGGCATATCAAAATGCTCTCACTATTGATCCTAAATATGCTGAAGCAAAATATAAGATTGGAAAAATTTACTGGACCCAGGGTCCCACACAGGCTTCCATTTTCTTACAAAACTGGAATGATGCCGTAGCACTGGATCCGGCTTATGCGCCAGCCTATCACGAATTGGCCACCTATTGGTTTTTCAGGGACATTAATAAATCAAAAGATTACTTTTTTAAATACAAAGCCAATACTGATTTCACACCTTCTGTAGAAGCGGAAGAGATCAGTCTCATTTATGGTTCCGGAGATTTCAAAGGAGCGATTGCAAAGGCGGATGAAAAAATTCAAAAAGAAGGAGCAAATGCTGATGCAAAATTATTCCGCGTGAAAGGCTATGCGTATGATAAACTTGGGGATTCTATCCAGGCGCTTAGCAGTATGGAACAATTCTTTGCAAAAGCTCCACAAGATCAGGTTATGCCTGATAACTATGTGAAGATGGCAGAGATTTCTGCTAAATTTCCAGATAAAGCTAACCAGGCAGATGACTATTTTAATAAAGCAATTGCGGCAGACACACTGGTTGCTAATCGAGTGGACTATGCAAATGCAGCCGTAAATATGTACAAGAAAACCGGTAATGAACCTAAGATTGCAGAATGGTATACCAGGATTCTCACATTAAAACCAACCTATTCCAAGAGTGATCTTTACTATGCAGGCCTTGAACAATTCAGAGCAGAAAACTTCACCGTTTCCGACAGCTTGTTCAACATTTACAAAACAAAATATCCAACTGAATATTATGGATATTACTGGTGTTTCCGCAGTAAATGGGCACAGGATACCACTTTAGAAAAAGGTCCTGCTGAACAGGCGATTCCAGACTGCACGAAATTTATTGAGCTGGCTGAAGCAGATAAGGCAAAGTTTACCAGTCAGCTAAAAGTGGCGTACGGATTTATGGCAGGATTTTCTGCAAACGTGAAAAAGGATTATCCTACTGCAATAGGCTGGTTAGATAAACTCCTGGAAATCGATCCAACTAATATCGATGTGCAAAACAACAAAAAGCTACTCCAGAAAGCAATGCAAAAACCTCCGGCGAAGTCCACAACGAGTAAGGGCGGCGGAGCTAAGCCAGAGCCTAAATAAAATATTGAAAATAATAATGAATCGATCCCTCCGGGCCAATCCGGAGGGATTATTATTTTACCATGGATCGATTGTTTTTAGATAGTGCTACCTTATTTTTGCCGATCATTCAGCAATTTGCTGAAATGGCCTGTTTGAGAGGCAATATTACCCGGAATTTGAGGGTCAGTTATGACCCGAATGTGCAATCTGACCATCGAAAAGGCAAAATTCACGGACGAAATGATCCAGACTTTCATACTCCAGGCAGTTCCGCCTGCTTCCGTAAGTGATGTAAATAATTCCATCAATTATTTCCCTATCGGCATCCAGTTGATTTTCGCCATTGGCTTTGTGGCTCTCATGATGGGAGTTACACACTGGCTTGGTCCAAAACGAGGAACTGCTGAAAAGCTGGAAAATTTTGAGAGTGGAATTGAGATTAGCGGAAACGCAAGGCAGCCGATGGCTGTTAAATATTTCCTTGTTGCGATTCTGTTTGTGTTGTTTGATGTGGAAGTGATTTTCTTTTATCCTTATGCTGTCAATTTTAGAGCGCTGGGATGGAATGGATTTATTGCAGTACTGATGTTTGTTGGATTTTTCCTCGCAGGCTTTTATTATATTATTAAAAAAGGTGCTTTGAATTGGGAGGATTGATTTCCCAGCCCTTGCTTGTCCGCCAAAACCGAATCTTATGATTTCGTTTACAACAAGATAAGATCGGTAATTGTTAAGTACTTTGTGCAGTAATATTTTATGAATTTTTAGCCTCACTCTGCATTAGAGTGAGATTTTGGAGGATATTTTTATGGCGCGTCCTGTACGATTCAATATTCATCCCAGGGAAACTGATCTCCCAGGGCATATCAGCATGGTTGGTGCCCCTGAAGGATATACCGGCGATGGTTTTTTCACAACCCGTTTAAGTGATGTTGTTGGTTTAGCGAGAAAGAATTCCATTTGGCCTCTTCCATTTGCTACCTCGTGCTGTGGTATAGAATTCATGGCCACCATGGGAGCGCATTATGATTTGGCACGCTTCGGTTCTGAACGTGTTGCCTTCACTCCCCGCCAATGTGATTTGCTGATGGTAATGGGTACCATTGCCAAAAAAATGGCACCCGTTCTTAAGCAGGTTTATCTCCAAATGGCTGAACCCCGTTGGGTGCTCGCCATGGGAGCCTGTGCATCTAGCGGAGGAATTTTCGATACTTATTCGGTGTTACAGGGAATAGACCAAATCATTCCTGTGGACGTCTACGTTCCGGGTTGTCCTCCACGGCCCGAAGCTGTGTTGGATGGAATCATGAATGTTCAAAAACTGGTAGGCAAAGAAAGTATCAGGAGAAGAAACAGTGAAAGATACCGTGAACTGATGCTGAGCTATGGAATTCAATAAAATTGAAATGAGTCTGACTAACGAATATATCAGGGAGCGATTAATAGAAAAATTTGGAGAAGAAGTTTCCGGATTTGAAGAGCCATTTGGCATGCTCACTTTTGAAGTTCCCAAACAGAATAATTTAAAAGTTTTGCAATTTCTGTATGATGATCCTGCGCTGAAATTTCAATTTCTCACGGATCTGCAGGCTGTGCATTATCCCAATAATAAAGGCAGGGAAATCGCAGTAGTTTATCATTTGCACAATCTCACGGATAATGTGCGTATCCGCTTAAAAATTTATACGGATGTTGAAGTTCCCGACGTTTATACGGCGACTCAATTGTATGCCAGTGCAAACTGGATGGAGAGAGAAACTTACGATTTCTTTGGAGTGAATTTCGTTGGACATCCAAATCTTAAGAGAATTCTTAATGTGGACGAAATGGATTATTTCCCCATGCGAAAGGAATTTCCTCTTGAGGAGCAAACAAGGGTTGATAAAGATGATGAAATGTTTGGAAGAGGGGGAAGTGTAAACTGATCAATTTAAATTCATTGACCTAAGGGTTTTCCAAATAAAAACTAAAAAGGCTTTAGCAAAAGCAAGAGCCAGGAATTATGAGCGAACATGTAAGACTTCCAGAAGGGTCCATTGAAAAGCAGACTACCACTTTAAACCTGGGGCCGACGCACCCTGCAACTCACGGCGTATTTCAAAATATTATTGAGCTGGATGGCGAAAGAATTGTTGACGCCACATCAACTGTTGGATATATTCATCGTGCATTTGAAAAGCTTGCAGAGCGGAGACCGCTGTACCAAATCACCACGCTTACTGACAGGCTGAATTATTGTTCCAGTCCGATTAACAATATGGGCTGGCATCTTACCTGTGAAAAATTGTTGGGTGTAAGAACGCCGAAGCGGGTTGACTATTTGCGAATCATTATTATGGAGCTCGCAAGAATTTCGGATCATCTCATCTGCAACTCGATCGTTGGTGTCGACACCGGAGCTTATACGGGCTTTTTGTATGTGATGCAGTATCGCGAACTGATCTATGAAATTTATGAAGAAGTTTGTGGATCACGCCTCACAACCAATATTGGAAGAATTGGAGGTTTCGAAAGAAATTTTAATAATACAGCTTTTGAAAAACTGGAAAAATTCCTGAGAGAATACCCAAAAGTTCTGAAGGAATTCGAAAACCTTTTCAATCGCAACCGAATATTCATGGAACGAACCATCGGTGTTGGTCCTATTAGCGCAGAACGGGCTTTGAATTACGGATTTACCGGCCCGAATTTAAGAGCAGCCGGAGTGGATTACGATGTGCGCGTACATACACCTTACAGCAGTTACGAAGATTTTGAATTCACTATTCCCGTTGGTAGCACAGGTGATTGTTACGATCGTTTCCTCGTGCGCAACCAGGAAATGTGGCAATCACTAAAAATTATTGCAGACGCTTATAAAAGGGTTCAGGAATTTAAGGGTTCAGATGCAGAAGTTTATCATGCCGATGTTCCTGAATATTACCTGCCTCCTAAAGCCGACGTATACACGAAAATGGAAGCCCTGATCTGGCATTTCAAAATAGTGATGGGAGAAACAGAAATTCCTGCAGGTGAAGTTTATCATAGCGTAGAAGGTGGGAATGGGGAACTTGGATTTTACCTGATCAGTGACGGAGGACGAACTCCTTATCGTTTGCATTTCAGAAGACCCTGCTTCATTTATTATCAGGCTTATCCTGAAATCACAAAGGGTAGCATGCTTAGTGATGCGATTGTAACACTGAGTAGCCTGAATTTGATTGCAGGAGAAATGGATGCATAGTTTCAAAAGAAATTTAAAAGCAGATAAAACCGAATGGTTCAATTTCCGGAAAATAAAATTAAAAAGGTGCAGGAAATCATTGCGCGTTATCCCGAAGGAAAACAAAAAAGCGCATTAATTCCTGTATTGCATTTAGCACAGGAAGAATTTGGCTGGCTTAGCAGCGAAACAATGGACTATGTGGCTTCATTATTAAAGCTCGAGCCCATTGAAGTTTATGAAGTAGCCACTTTCTATTCAATGTATAATCTCAAGCCGGTTGGCAGGTATATGTTTGAAGTTTGTCAGACCGGTCCCTGCATGTTAAGAGGTAGCGATAATATCATTGAATACATCGGCCAAAAACTTGGAATAAAACCTGGCGAAACAACAGCTGATGGTTTGTTCACTTTAAAAACGGTTGAATGCCTGGGTGCCTGCGGATATGCACCGATGATGCAGATGGGTAAATTCTACCGTGAACATTTAACTAAAGAAAAAGTTGATGCAATCATTGATGAATGCCGCACCAAAGCCAGCACTCTCAATTGATTTGAAAAAGAAATAAAGAAGAGGTAATCACCTGAAGAATGAGTAAAAAATTACTACTGGAGAAAGCACATGTTGAAGGCATTCGCACTTACGATGTGTATCGCCGTGAAGGCGGCTATCGCAGTGTGGAGAAGGCTTTGAAAACAATGTCACCCGACCAAATTACCGAAGAAGTAAAGAAGAGCGGATTGCGCGGTCGTGGTGGTGCTGGTTTTCCTACCGGATTAAAGTGGAGCTTTCTTGCAAAACCTGCAGGAGTGCCACGCTATCTTGTTTGTAATTCAGATGAATCCGAACCTGGTACTTTCAAGGACCGCTACCTCATGGAATTCATTCCGCATTTACTGGTAGAAGGTTTGATTGTTTCTTCATTTGCGTTGGGCAGCAACAGAACTTTTATTTATATCCGTGGTGAATATGCATGGATCGTTGATATTCTTGAACAGGCTATTGAAGAAGCAAAAGCAAACGGCTGGCTGGGTAAAAATATTTTAGGAAGCGGATTCGATTGTGAAATTTATGTGCAGCGAGGTGCTGGTGCGTATATCTGCGGCGAAGAAACTGCATTAATTGAATCATTGGAAGGCAAGCGTGGTAATCCGCGAATCAAACCTCCGTTCCCTGCTGTAAAGGGAGTTTGGGATTCTCCAACCGTTGTAAACAATGTCGAAACCATTGCAGCAGTAGTTCCCATCATCAACATTGGTGCAGAAGAATATTTAAAAATTGGTGTTGGTAAATCTACAGGAACAAAATTGATCAGCGCCTGCGGAAATATCAACAAGCCCGGCGTTTATGAAATTGATATGACCATTTCGGTTGAAGAATTTATCTACAGTGATGAATACTGTGGTGGCATCCCGAATGGTAAAAAACTAAAAGCGTGTATTCCCGGAGGATCATCTGTTCCTATACTTCCAACTAATTTATTGCTCAAAACTGCAAAGGGCGAAACCAGATATATGAACTATGAGAGTTTGAGTGATGGTGGGTTTGCAACAGGAAGTATGATGGGCAGTGGAGGATTTATTGTATTCGATGAAGATCAGTGCGTGGTTCGACATACGCTAACACTTGCGAGATTTTATCGTCATGAAAGTTGCGGGCAATGCTCACCGTGCAGGGAAGGAACCGGATGGATGGAAAAAATCCTGAAAAATATTGAATACGGAAAAGGTAAGATGAGTGATATTGATCTGTTGTGGGACATTCAGCGCAAGATTGAAGGAAATACGATTTGTCCGCTTGGCGATGCGGCTGCCTGGCCCGTTGCTGCGGCAATCCGTCATTTCAGAGATGAATTTGAGTGGCATGTAAATAATCCGGACGAGTGCCAAAAGCGCAATTACGGACTTGCCCACTACGCCGATCCACGACCACTCGCCGTGCCTGCGTAAGACCTCTCGCAAAGGCAAGTGGGAAATGAACGATTGGATTTAGTTGATTTTCTTTCAGAATGAAGTTATTATTTCGCGCAAAGACGCCAAGATTCGCAAAGGCGCAGGGGAAAAGAGGTTTATGTTGATGGTGTTTGCCCGTTGTAGTTGAAAGTGGAGAATAGTAGGTTTGTGGATGACTGAAAATGAAATTGCAAAGGTTGTAGTTGATATTTGTTTCAACATACATAAAGAATACGGTCCAGGACTTTTTGAAAGCGTTTATGAAGAAATATTTTGCTATGAATGTGATAAGCTCGATCTGGAATATGTCAGACAGAAAGGGGTAAAACTTTGTCACGAAGGAGTAGATATGGGACTGGGGTTTGTGCCTGATGTGGTGATAGATAATAAAATAATTCTTGAATTAAAGTCAATTGAAGCAATAGGACCTGTTCATCATAAGCAATTGTTGACTTATTTGAAAATAACTGATTTGAAACTTGGGCTTTTGATAAATTTTAATGTACCAGTGATTAAAGACGGAATACATAGAATAGTAAATAAATTATAAGCGTCTTGGCGCTACTTTGCGCCTTTGCGTGAAATGTTGAATATGCCAGAAGAGAAAAAATTATTTAAGGTTACGATTGATAATATCACGGTTGAGGTGGAACCGGGGACTACGATCCTTAATGCTGCACGCAAGATCGGTGGTGAAGTTGCACCTCCCGCCATGTGCTATTATTCCAAATTGCAGGGAAGCGGTGGTAAATGTCGCACTTGTCTTGTGGAAGTAGCCGCTGGATCTACTGCCGATCCGAGACCTATGCCCAAGCTTGTTGCATCATGTCGCACTAACGTAATGGATGGAATGGTTGTGAAGAATATTACCAGCGAAAAAGTTTTAGATGCAAGAGCGGGTGTTGTAGAATTTTTACTCATCAATCATCCACTGGATTGCCCCATTTGCGATCAGGCGGGTGAATGCCATTTGCAGGATTTGAGTTATGAGCATGGTAAGGAAGGAACACGGTATGATTTCAAAAGAAGAACATTCGAGAAACATACACTCGGTCCGTACATCCAATTACACATGACGCGCTGCATACTTTGCTATCGTTGCGTGTTTACTGCAGATCAGCTCACGGAGAAAAGAGTACATGGAGTTTTAGATCGCGGGGATCATGCAGAAATTGCAACCTATATCGAAAAATCGCTTGACAACGATTTTATCGGTAACGTAATAGATGTTTGTCCGGTTGGGGCACTTACAGATAAAACATTCAGATTTAAAAACCGTGTGTGGTTTACAAAGCCGGTGGATGCCCATCGCAATTGTAGCAAATGTTGTGGCCGCACGCAATTGTGGTTAAGGGGAGATGAGGTGCTTCGCGTAACCGCCCGCAAAGATGAGTGGGGAGAAATACAAAATACTCCTGAAGGAAAAACGGGATGGATTTGCAATGAATGCCGCTTTGAGAAGAAACATTTAAGCGACTGGACCATTGAAGGGCCATCACTGATTAATCGTCATTCCGTAATTGCGCAGGGACACTATGTTGGTGTGCAAAAACCGAGGGAAGTATTTTCAAAATTGATGCACGGACAAAAACCAAAGCTTTTAATGGATATCCATACTGTGAGTGAAGTCAACAAACCGAATATCGATTTGTCGGCATTACCCGGACCGGCAACCAGCGAAGTCTTTGATTCGAAAGAATAAATGAACATGACACTTTTACAAATAGATTGGTTTTTTGCAGCAGAGAAATTAATTCTCATTGCTGCAGTTATTACAGGAGCTCTCATAATTGCGATGTACAGCACTTATGCAGAAAGAAAAGTAGCTGCTGTTATCCAGGATCGTCGCGGGCCTAACCGTGCAGGTCCGTTTGGACTATTGCAACCACTTGCGGATGGATTGAAATTATTCTTTAAGGAAGAGATTATTCCTACACATGCAAACAAATTATTGTTTGTGCTGGGTCCTTCGCTTGCGATGCTTACGGCCATGATGACAAGTGCAGTGATTCCCTGGGGAAGCAAATTGGAATTATTTGGAAGAACCATCGAATTGCAGATCGCAGATATTAATATCGGTATTCTTTATGTGTTTGGCGTAGTGAGTTTAGGTGTGTATGGAATATTAATTGGTGCCTGGTCATCGAACAATAAATTTTCATTGCTTGGAGGACTAAGAGGTGCATCGCAAATTATTTCTTATGAACTGGCAATGGGCATTTCGCTGATTGCATTGTTGATGGTCACTGGTACTTTGAGTTTGAAAGAAATGGTAGAGCAGCAACAAAACGGTCACTGGAATATTGTAAAACAGCCTTTGGGATTCTTGATTTTCCTGGTATGCGCATTTGCTGAATGTAACAGGACACCATTTGATTTGCCTGAATCTGAAAATGAATTGAATTGCGGATATCATGGAGAGTATTCATCAATGAAACTCGGATTTTATCTGTTTGCAGAATATATTAACATGTTCATCAGTGGAGCAATTATGGCCAGTCTGTATTTCGGTGGATATGATATTCCCTTTATTAATGAAGCAACTCTTTCAGTAAATACTGCGGCCGGACTCGGTGCAGTGGCGCTGCTGGTAAAGACAACCTTATTCATTTTCCTTTTCATGTGGGTGCGCTGGACCATTCCCCGCTTCCGTTATGATCAGTTAATGAGACTGGGTTGGAAAACGCTGATTCCATTGTCACTGCTGAATATGTTTATCACCGGAGCATTGATATTGTGGAGAAGCAAAAGCAATTGATTTAATTGGAAGGTAAAAAGGATACAGATAATTTTGCGGGCCAGAAAGAGGACACTTTCCACTGCAAAAATGGAATGAAAACGAAACGAAGATTTTAGAATGGCTACACTTACAAATAGAGCAAAACCTGTTAGTCGCAAACCCATGAACTGGGTGGAGAGAATATACCTGTGGAATATTCTTAAGGGGATGCTCATCACATTGGGTCATATTTTCAAAAAGAAAGCGACAATCAATTATCCTGAACAAAAACGCCCTTTCAGCCCCGTGTTCCGCGGTCTGCATATTTTAAATCGCGATGAAGAAGGGCGTGAACGCTGTACGGCCTGCGGATTATGCGCAGTTGCCTGTCCGGCAGAAGCAATCACGATGGAAGCGGCCGAAAGACTTCCTTCAGAAGAGCATTTATATAGAGAAGAAAAGTATGCGGCCAGGTATGAAATCAATATGCTCCGCTGTATTTTTTGCGGATTATGTGAAGAAGCCTGTCCCAAAGATGCCATTTATCTGAGTGAAACATTTGCTCCGGCTGATTTTAGCCGAAGAAGTTTTATATATGGGAAACCGGATCTCCTGATTCCCGATCCTAAAACAGAGCCTGAAAAATTTCAAGAAGCTAAAGGACTTGTGGATCAAAGAAAAAAATCAAAGGCCTGAAAAACCAAAACTAAACGAACCATCTAATATATAATGGGCATTACTCAGATTCTCTTTTGGTTTCTTACTGCACTTGCATTGGGAAGCGCTCTTATGGTGATCTTCAGCAAAAATCCTGTGCATAGTGTGCTTTGGCTCATTGTTACATTCTTTGCCATTTCCGGACATTATATTTTATTGAACGCGCAATTTCTTGCGATCGTAAATATTATTGTTTACGCGGGAGCCATTATGGTTTTATTCTTATTTGTGGTGATGTTGATGAACCTGAATTCAGAATTGGAATCACAAAAAGGGAAATGGCTGAAAGTTGCAGGAGCATTTTCCGGTGGATGCTTATTCATTGTTATTATAGCAGCACTTAAGGATTCAGCTGATATGCACCAGCAGGTACTTTTGAAATCTGGCGATATCGGACTCATACATAATTTGGGAAAAGCTTTATTTGAAAATTATGTGGTGCCCTTTGAACTGAGCAGTGTTTTGTTTTTGAGTGCCATTGTAGGCACTGTGGTAATTGGTAAAAAAGGAGATTGATAACAGATTTGAAGTCTGTTTAAATAAATATCATGTCGATCAATAATTATATTTTTCTTGCCTCGGCCCTTTTCAGCATCGGCGTTATAGGCGTACTAACACGCCGTAATGCGATCATCATCTTTATGTGTGTTGAATTGATGCTGAATGCCGTGAACCTGTTGTTAGTAGCATTTTCAAAAATGCATTATCTCACAGCTTCTGTCATCGACCATACGACCAAAGCAGGAACTGATGGACAAATATTCGTATTCTTCATCATGGTGGTTGCAGCAGCTGAGGTAAGTGTGGGGCTGGCAATTATCGTTATGATGTACAGAAACATCCATTCGGTGGATGTAAATTTTTTGAATCGATTAAAGCATTGATCGCATATCCGAGTGGAAGTCTAAAGCCAAACGGACTGTATCAAATTAATTTATGAGTAAAATTGTATTCCTGGTTCCTTTAATACCGTTTTTCGGGTTTCTGATTAACGGTTTGGGCAGACCGGTAATTTCTAAATCTTCAGCCGCAATTGTTGGAAGCGGTTCAGTATTGATATCATTTATTCTGAGCGTGATCCTTTTTGTGAATGTGAAAAACGGTCATGGTGGTGTATTTAATGGATTCGATTTTATTTCAGTTGGGAAATTGCAAATCCCATTTTCATTCCAGGTTGACCAGCTCTCCTCATTATTTCTATTGATCATTACAGGAATCGGATTTCTTATCCATGTGTATTCAGCCGCATATATGCACGAAGAAAAACCGGCTGATTACGCAAGATATTTTGCTTACCTCAATCTCTTTGTATTCTCGATGCTTTTGTTGGTGATGGGCTCCAATTTCGTGATCATGTTCATGGGATGGGAAGGGGTTGGACTTTGTTCTTATTTATTGATTGGTTACTGGTTTAAGAATAACGATTATACAAATGCCGCAAAAAAAGCCTTCATCATGAACCGTATTGGCGACCTGGGATTCCTGCTCGCCCTGTTCTGGATGATTCAGCAATTTGGCACATTGAATTTTGCTGAAGTTTTTTCAAAAGCAGGATCAATGCCTTCTAATACAGCGGCACTCACAGGTATTACGCTTTTATTGTTTCTTGGTGCTACAGGTAAAAGTGCGCAGATTCCACTTTATACCTGGTTACCTGATGCAATGGCTGGTCCAACACCGGTTTCAGCGTTGATCCATGCTGCAACGATGGTTACTGCAGGTATTTACATGATCGCCAGAAGCAATGTCCTTTATACACTAGCGCCGGTTACACAGGGAGTGGTAGCAGTAATCGGGCTCGCAACAGCAATTTTAGCTGCGACCATCGCACTTAAGCAAAATGATATTAAGAAAGTACTGGCATATTCTACAGTGAGTCAGCTTGGGTATATGTTCCTCGGTCTCGGGGTCGGAGCCTATACTGCTTCTGTATTTCATGTAATGACGCACGCATTTTTCAAGGCTCTTTTGTTCCTTGGAGCTGGTTCGGTTATACATGCCTGTCACCACGAACAGGATATCCGAAACATGGGTGGATTAAAGAAATATCTTCCCATAACTCACATAACATTTTTACTCGCGTGTCTTGCTATTGCAGGTATTCCTCCATTCTCAGGGTTCTTTTCAAAAGATGCCATCTTAATTGGAGCATACGAACATTCACCCATTCTGTTTTGGGTTGGATTGATTGGTTCGCTGATGACTGCTTTTTATATGTTCAGACTTTACGCCATGACATTCCTTGGAAAATTCAGAGGCACGCATGAGCAGGAACATCATTTACATGAGAGCCCTTTTGCCATGACATTCCCGCTTATAATTCTCGCCGTACTTTCAACAGTGGGAGGTTTTTTGGGCGTACCAGAATTATTTGCAAAGGATGCAAACTGGCTTGAGAAATTTCTTTCACCGGTATTTGAAGTTTCCGAAACTAAAATGCCACCACATGAATTGCCGCATTCAACAGAATATGTTTTATTGGGAATAACCATTGTGTTAGTGGTTGTATTTATTGGATGGGCAATCGCAAAGTTCAGGAACTATCAAAAAACAGAAGTGGAAGAAACAGGATTTGGAAAGATCCTGCAAAATAAATGGTATGTGGATGAATTCTACAATGCTATTATAGTAAAACCTTTGAATAAATTTTCATGGTTCCTCGATTCAATAGTTGAGAAATCTGGAATTGATGGTATCGTAAATGGAATAGGAAAGTTTGTGAATTATAGTAGCAGACAATTAAGATTATTACAAAGCGGACAGGTAGGAGCTTATATTTTGATGATGGTGGTTGCCGCTTTATTCTTTTTTATTATTCAATTGTTCGTTAAATAAATATGGATCCCAGGAACGTAATAGTAACATTTCCGGAATTGCTCTTGTGGTTTCCACTGCTTAGTGGATTAATTGTGCTCCTGCTCAACAAAGGCGATAAGGCTAAGAACTGGTCACTTGTTTTTTCTGTGATCACATTGACGATTTCAGTCGTTAGTTTCATGTTCACCGATGCCAAATGGAGACCTCTGAACCAGGTTAGTTATTTCTGGCTTCCTCAAATTGGTAGCAGTTTTGCATTGATGCTGGATGGAGCCGGCAGAATTCTTTGTTTCCTCACTGCTTTTGCTTACCCTGTAATTTTTCTCACTACTTATAAAACGAAGTATAAGAATCCGAATATTTTTTACGGATTAATGTTGCTTACTCAAAGTGGATTGATTGGTGTTTTTTGTGCGATGGATGCACTGGTGTTTTATTTCTTCTGGGAACTTGCACTTGTGCCCGTCTATTTTCTAGCATCTATCTGGGGAGGAGAAAAGAGAATTCAGGCAACCTGGAAATTTTTTATCTATACGTTTACAGGATCACTTTTGCTCTTAGTAGGTATTATTTACGTTTATCTGCATACTACTAACAGCACATTTTCTCTTTTTTCATTTTATAATGCACATCTTACTGCAGCAGAACAAAATGGAATCTTTTGGTTATTCTTCGTAGCATTTGCCATCAAGATGCCGATATTTCCATTTCATACATGGCAGCCTGATACATACGAGCAATCCCCATCGGCTGTAACAATGGTATTAAGTGGCATCATGGTTAAAATGGGTGTTTTTGGTTTGATTCGATGGCTTGTGCCCGTATTACCTCTTGCTGTAAAACATTTTGATCATGTGGTGATAGGATTGTCTGTGGTTGGAATGATCTATGCATCATGTATAGCTATTGTTCAGGACGATTTAAAGAGACTTGTTGCATATTCTTCCATTGCACATATTGGTCTCATGTGTGCCGCAGTTTTCTCGAATAGCGAATCAGGAATCCAGGGTGTGTTGATCCAAATGTTTAACCACGGCATCAATATCATAGGAATATGGGTTGTGGTTGAAATGATCGAAAGACAATTGGGAACCAGAAAGATTTCAATGTTGGGTGGATTGGCACAAAAATCTCCGGTGCTCGCAACCCTATTGGTAATTGTGGCACTGGCGAATATTGCACTGCCACTAACAAATGCTTTTGTGGGAGAGTTTTTGATTTTTAACGGACTTTTCAAATTCAGTGGATGGTATACTGCACTTGCAGCAATCAGTATTATACTGGCTGCAGTATACACTCTTAATATGATACAGAAGGTGTTTTATGGTGAAACCAATTCGATCACAGTGTCCGCAAAGGATATTGGAGCAAATGAGGCAATCATGCTATCAGTAATTGTGGTGGCAATATTCGTCGTGGGTGTTTTCCCTAAACCATTTTTTGAATTGAGCAACGATACTGTTATCAACTTCCTGAGCAAATTGTCGGGAGGAAAATAGCCTTGTCGTTTATGAAATTATTTACAACCGTTCAGGAATTATAATATGAACTTAATTATTTTATCGGCAGTCTGGGGATTGATCATGATGTATGGAGGAGTAGTTTCCAAAAGGAAATCAACTCCCAAGATCCTCGCCATTGTCGGTATTTCAATACTACTGATCACCAACCTCCTTGAATATTACAACCTCTTTGCCATCCATGTGGATGTAAAAGGTATGCTCAAGTTTACGCCATTTGGTTTGGTGTTTAACAGCATTGTTCTTTTGAGTATGCTCTTTTATTTTCTTTTGAGCACAGAGGATTTCGATAAAGTTGGAGCCTATCCATCTGAATATTATGCGCTCATATTTTTTGTGCTTTGCGGAATTGGATTAGCTTCTTCTTTCGACACTTTATTGATGTTATTCCTGGGCATCGAGATTATTTCTATTCCACTTTACATACTGGCAGGAAGTGATAAAAAGAATTTGAAGAGCAATGAGGCATCCCTCAAATATTTTTTGATGGGCTCATTTTCTACAGGCGTCATGCTCATGGGAATCGCATTCCTTTACGGAGCAACTGGCACTTTTTATATTGACGCGATGAACCTGGGAACGGGACATTTGCAACCCATGGTAGCCATCGGAATTGTTTTGCTCATGATTGCGCTTGCGTTTAAAGTTAGTGCAGCTCCATTTCATTTTTGGACACCAGATGTTTACGACGGGTCACCAACAGTGTTTACTTCCTTTATGGCTACCATCGTAAAAGTTGGTGGATTCGTGGCATTTCTCAGGCTGTTTGACAATGCATTTGGTAAGATGCAATCTGAGTGGCAAACACTTATTGCAATTATTACTGCGGCAACTCTGTTAATAGGAAATGTAACTGCAGTATTTCAGCAAAGTGTAAAAAGAATGCTTGCCTATTCGAGCATCGCCCAGGCGGGTTTTATGATGTTTGCCATTTTTGCACTCAACACTTTTGCCCGTGAAGGTTTGATTCTATATTCAGCAGCCTATTGCATTGCTACCATTGGAATTTTCGCCATCCTCGCCAAAATGAAGGATTATACTTTTGAGGGATTCAATGGACTGGCGAAATCGCATCCGGCTTTGGCATTTATGAATACTGTTTTTCTTCTTTCACTGGCAGGAATTCCACTTACTGCAGGATTCTTTTCTAAATATTACATGCTAATTGGAGCCGTTAAAAATGGTAACCAGATTTGGCTGGTGGTATTTGCCGTTCTTATGGCGGCCGTAAGTGCCTACTACTATTTCCGCGTGATCCAGGCCATGTATTTCAGGGAAGGAAATGCTGAAGTGGCCCCCGTTTCCGGCAGATTTCAAACAATTCTCGCCGTTGCTACCATTTTGGTGATCATTCTTGGAATTTTCCCCAGTCTCCTTACAGATTTGTTGTATTATTAATGCTGATCAATGCTTTGCGACATTTCTCAAAGCCAAATTCATCCTTAATAAGGACTCATTCTTAATCCTTAATTTTACGGAGCATGAAAATCAAGGATACTCTTTCTCTCGCATTCAGAACCCTTCGGGGAAATAAACTTCGTACAGGCATTACCGTTGGTATTATCGCTGTAGGCATCTGGGCTCTTGTGGGCATCATGACTACCATTGATGCCATGAACAAAAGTCTGCGTGAAAGCTTTGCAACCATGGGTGCAAATTCGTTCAGCATGCGCTTCAGGGAAAGAAGGGTCCATATGGGTAATGGAGGTAATGAGGTAACTAAAACTTCTAAGAACACCAATAAAAAAGTAAAAAAGTCAAATACCGGCAAACTCATAACATACGAAGAAGCCAAAGCATTTAAGGACCGTTACAATTTCCCTGGTGCTAAAGTAAGTATGGGTTTGGGCGGAGTTGGACAACAAACTGTTTTTTACGAAGAGAAAAAGACCAATCCCAACGTTAGAATGCAGGGTGGTGATGAAAATTATTTGTTGTTGAATGGATATGAAGTTTTGTATGGCAGAGATTTTAATACACTCGATGTAAATAGCGGTCGAAATGTTTGTGCGTTGGGATACGATGTTGCAAAAAAATTCTTTGGTGAAAAAGTTGAGAGGGCAGTTGACAAAATAATTCGTGTTGGTGCAAATAAATACCGAGTGATTTGTGTACTGAAAAGTCGTGGTGGCAGTTCTTTTTTACAGGCCGATAATGTAGTATTCACAACATATAATACGCTCCGCAGATTATATGATGTGGGCCAGGCCTCATTTTACATTGGAGTGCAGGTAAATGATGTTCAGCAATTGGAAAATGCAATTGGAGAAGCTGAAGGAACATTCAGACCGATACGCAGACTGGCGACTACGGAAGAAAGTAATTTTTATGTTGATAAAAGTGATGCACTTGCTGCTACTTTCATCAATCTGTTAAGTGGTATCTCAATGGCAGCCGCAGCGATCGGATTTATTACGCTTGTGGGTGCCGCCATTGGTTTGATGAATATTATGCTTGTAGCCGTAACCGAGAGAACAAAGGAAGTAGGTTTGATTAAAGCGCTCGGAGGTAAAAAGAAAAATATTCGTCAGCAGTTTTTGTTTGAGTCTATTTTGATTAGTCTGATGGGCGCCGCAATTGGAATATTATTGGGTGTAATTGCGGGTAATGTGATTGGCGCATTAATGTCAGTGGAATTTTTTGTTCCCTGGCTCATCATTGGCATCGCGATAGTTATCTGTACTGCGGTTGGATTGGCTGCCGGAATTTATCCAGCGGTTAAAGCGGCAAAACTGGATCCTATCGTAGCGCTTCGATATGAATAATGATTTTGGATTTTAGAAAAAAAAATTTCTTTCCAACATCCGCATCCACATCCAACATCCCCAACCGTACCGAACGGTACCTGCCCGAATGACTCGTTCAGGCGGGCGTTCTGGCGGGCAACATCAAATAAATATTTCTATGAAAAAAAATAAGATCATTTTCTGGATCGCGACTGGCTTGTTTTGCATTTTCATGCTTACTTCAGCAATTCCTGAAATTATATCTACGTCTGATTGGAAGAATATCATGAGTTCATTGGGTTATCCCGAATACCTCAATCCATTTTTGGGGGTATTGAAATTATTAGGAATCATTGCGCTGCTTGTTCCTGGATTTCCCCGCGTTAAAGAATGGGCTTACGCAGGATTTTTCTTTGATTTATTCGGAGCTACGTATTCTGCATTGACGAAATTTGGCTGGGCACCGGAAATGGCAATTATGATTATACCATTCACATTACTGGCTACATCCTACATCTATCACCATAAGATCCTCGGAAGAGCGACATTATCTACCAGAATATAAAAGATTTTGGATGTTAGATTTAGCAAAACTCGTTCTTTCCAACATCCTACACCCTACATCCAACATATAAAATCCCTGCAGGCAACATCTAAAATCTTAAATCTACAACTATCTCTTCGGATCGAGAATATTTTCAATTCTGTCTAACACATCCTGCAAATGATACTGGGTCATTCGATCCTGAATAAGGGGCATAGCCGCTTTGATTTCTCCCCTTAGTGCGCGAAGATTGCCTTTCAACACGGATATTACATCGCTCTTTTTCGCATCCATCATTGCTGCGGGTGCACCGAATGAAAATGTAATTCCACCAAAATTACTGGGGGGCGGACTCACAATTTGCCCGATTCTTTCTATATAGGATTTCTGAAGATTGCGGCGATATACATCGATGGGTTTTTTAGCTGCGAGTTCAGACCAAATGCTTTGCTTTAAATCATTCATCATATCAGCAACTTTGTAAGCGCTATTTCCCATTTGCGATTCCATGCTGATCAGTTTGCTCATGGTTGTAGTACTGATCAGTCTGGACAAAATGGATTCCTGGCGCGTTGAAATTATCGACAGCCCCGTATTTCCTATTCTGTTCAGGATGGCTGAATCCGCGAGCCATAGTGGTGTAGTGAAGAGTTGCCTGCTCAGGAAATCCATGGCTTCTTTTTGAATGGCTTTGGGAACGAATTCATAAACAGGTCCCGCTTCTTCAACTTTTTTAGGGGTTTCATAAATGCCGCCGATGTTTTTTACTGCATGGCCCAAATATCTTCCAAACTGTGTGACTACTTCACTGTAAATGGTGGAAAGGTTTTCATAATCCCCGTTGTCTTCATGGGTCCATACCATAAGATTCGGAACAATTCGTTGCAGATTCTTTATTCCATAAGTTCCGGCTTTCATGGCATTGTCGCCAAGGTCTTCATTTTGAGATCTGGGATCATCAGGATCCAGTTCAGTTCCAAACCAAAGTCTCTTATTTTTTAGTTTTTCAATGGTGAGTTTATTGAGGATTGCTACTTCTTCATCCGCTGATTTGGCGTCGGGATAAAGGCGATACCCCCACTCAATGGCCCATTTATCATAGTCGCCAATCCGGGGAAAAAGTCCTTTTTCAGAGATATTGTCCTCGGGTTGTGCCACATAATTAAAACGGGCGTAGTCCATGATTGATGGTGTATGACCGTTAGCTTCTACCCAGGCTTTATCGCGTAATTTCTCAACGGGAACCGTGGAGCTGGATCCATAATTATGGCGGAGACCAAGCGTATGTCCCACCTCGTGAGAGGCCACGAAGCGAATGAATTGTCCCATTAATTCATCATCAAATTCCATTTTCCTGGCCTTTGGATCTACGGCTGCGCATTGTACGAAATACCAGTTCCTGATAAGACTCATTACATTATGGAACCAGTTGATATGGCTCTCGAGAATCTGGCCACTTCTGGGATCATGAACATTAGGTCCCTCGGCATTTGCTATTTCGGAAGGTTTGTAAACAATGGCAGAATAGCGGGCATCTTCCAGGCTCCAGGTGGAATCTTCTTCTATTGTGGGTGGCATTTTAGCCATGATGGCATTCTTAAATCCCGCTTTTTCGAAAGCAACCTGCCAGTCATTTACACCCTGCATAAGATAGGGGATCCATTTTTTTGGAGTGGCCGGATCTATATAATATATAATGGGCTTTTTCGGTTCCACAAGTTCACCTCCTTTATATTTTTCCATATCCTCATCACGGGGTTCGAGTTTCCACCGGGTGATCATTTCAATATCTTTTACACCTTGTGGATTGGCGTCAAAATCTGTATAGCTGCGTGAAAAATATCCGATTCGGGGATCAAAATAACGGGGTTGCATAGGGATTAATGGAAGCAAAACCATGGAACTGTTGATCTCAACAGTGAATAAGGAGCCGGGAGAAATATTGCCAAAAGAGATTCCCGTTATAGGGCTTCCACCGCTCTTGGTGTATGTTTTTACTGTTTTAATTTCAACGTTAACTGGATAAGATCTTACTGAAACCGGGTAAGATTTATCAGATTGAAAGCCTCCGATCTGGAAAACACTTTTGCTATTACCTGAAAAAAATAAAACGTCATTATCACCATTAATATAATCGCTGATATCAATTACGTAGGATGCAGAATCTTTTCCAAAAGCCTTGATTTCAAATGAAGCAGCAATGGGCTGAACATTGGAATTGGTTACTGCGCGGTACATGGGTTTGGTAGAATCGCGGGACATTTCATCGAATGAAATTTTGCGCAGGAATATTTTATTACCCGGACCTTTTTCAAAGCTGATTACATTGTTTCCAATTTGGTCACCAGCATATCCCCTGATAAAATTTCTCATTCCCGCAGCTGCGCGGGACAATCGGTTTACCACAAGGATATCTCTGCCCAAAAGTGAATCGGGTAGTTCGAAATAATATTTATCCTCCACTTTATGAACCTTAAACAAACCTTCATCTGTATGAGCCTTATCTGTAATGACTTCCCTGTATGGTTTGATTCCATTTTTAGGTGCAGGAGGAATTGCGGGAGGAGGGATAGTTGCATTTGAAGCAGGCTTCTTATCCTGTGAAAAAGTTTTCTGGGAAGTACTGATCAAAATCAGAATAACAGCAACAACACAAGTGGCAAGTGTACGCATGAATAGGATTAAATTAATTAATAAATGGGGCCTGAAATTAATGATTACAAAAATTTCACACTGAATTTTCTATAAGAGGATCATTAGACGTTTGAAAGGGCATGCGCCTTTCGTAAAAGCGGGTTGCAGCGCAGGATTTGGGATTTAAAAACTATTGGGGTTTATGCTTTGCAAATTGGAAATTTACTATATTGTGTGCCCCGGCCCCAAATTTTTTCTATTAGTAATTGGATTATTTAAACAGTTTTTTCATTAGAATTGCTAATCAAAAAACCACGCAACAAAACCTGTAAATTTTTTAATTAAAAAATCAAGAGTCATGGCTGAAACTAAACCAACAGTAACTGCGTCTGCTGCGAAGGCATCAACATCAGTGCAACCACAGAAAAGCAGTAACATTATTTCGTTAATTGCTCCGATTGTTTGCATTGTAGCTGGATACCTGATCTGGAGATTTATCCTGGGTAATCCAAATGATTTTACCAAACCTGGCGAAGGCTGGTTTTGGCCACAACACAGAGGCCCAAAAGGCGCCTGGAACCGTATGTATGAAGGAGGAATTATCGTACCGATCCTTATCGGAATGTTCCTGATGGTACTCGTATTCTCAATTGAAAGATTCCTCACTATTAATAGAGCAACTGGTAGAGGTTCTATTTCTGAATTCATCCGTAAAGTGCAGTACCATCTCGCTAACAGAAACGTAGATGCTGCGTTGGCTGAATGCGATAAACAACAGGGATCTGTTGGAAATGTAATGAAAGCCGGACTTCGTCGCTATAAAGAAATGATCTCAAACTCTGAATTGAGCACAGATCAAAAAGTACTGGCGATCCAGAAGGAAGTGGAAGAAGCTACTTCGCTGGAATTGCCAATGTTGCAGAAAAACCTTGTGTTCCTTTCAACCATTACTTCAGCTGCTACCCTGGTTGCGCTGTTGGGAACGGTAATCGGTATGATCCGTTCATTCGCGTCTCTTGGTGAATCCGGTGGTGCAGGCGCTGCAACTGAACTTGCGATCGGTATCTCTGAGGCCCTTTACAATACCGCTACAGGTATCGCAACTGCGGCATTCGCACTTATCATGTATAACATCTTTACTACTAAGATCGACGGTATCACTTACGGCATCGATGAATCTGGTTTTACCTTGACTCAAAGTTTCGCTTCTTTGTATAAATAAGCGTGTGGAATTATTAAGTTTTTGCATCTCATAATAGTCAAGTTTAAAAACTAAAAAATGCCAAAAGTTAAAATAGCCCGCAAAAGTACCTGGGTAGATATGACCGCCTTTGTGGATGTGGCATTTCTTATCCTCTCCTTTTTTATGATGGCTACCAAATTCAAGCCGGAAGAACCCGTGGAAGTAACCACGCCAAATTCTGTTGCTGCGGATAAGGTTCCTGATAAGGACGCATTCTTAATTACTATCGATAAACTGGGTAGGGTATTTGTTCAGATTGATGATCCCAATTTGCGTGAAGATATTGCTAAAAATCTCAATTCAACACGTAACCTGGGCCTCACAGATGCTGATATCAAATCATTTAAGAATGCACCAAGTATAGGAGTGCCATTTAGTTCACTGAAGAGCCTGCTGGCATTAGCTCCGGAAGACCAGAAAAAAGTAAATCAGCCTGGTATCCCCGTAGATACAACAGGTGGTGAATTGCTTTACTGGATTCGTGATGCACAGTCGGTTTATTCAGGAAGAAGAACAAACTGGCTCATCAAGGCAGATTATGCTACAAAATACCCGGTAATTCAAAATGTGTTGGATGCCTTCAAAAAAAATGATCAGAATAAATTTCAGCTCATTACCAAATTTGAAGATGCTCCTGTAGGTTCACCACTCTGGACAACAAGACAAAAGCAGTCTGGGGCTGGCAGTGCACCGGCACCGGCCAAAAAATAAAAGTATTAACTTTAATCATCCAAAAAAGAAAGTCATATGGCAGATTTAGATGTATCGGATGGTGGAGGCGGCGGGCATAAGAAAGGCCCGGGCGTCAAAAAAGCCAAAAAACTATCCACGAAGGTAGACATGACTCCCATGGTTGACCTTGGGTTCCTGTTGATCACTTTCTTCATCTTTACAACGACCATGTCGCAGCCAACAGCCATGAAGCTGGTCATGCCTAAGGACACTGAAAATAAAGATCAGGAAACTAAGGTAAAAGCTTCAGGCGCGCTTACAATCCTCATGGGAAAAAGTGACGGCGTTTATTATTACGAAGGAGATGATCCCACCAAAATTCAGGCTTCGAATTACAAAGCGATCCGCGATGTAATTCTTAACAAGAAAAAAAGTACAGATCCTAAGGACCTCGTAATAATTATTAAGCCGGATGCTGATGCTACTTATAAAAACGTTGTTGATGTTTTAGATGAAATGTCAATCAATGAAATTGATAAGTACGCAATGGTGCCACCAACTGTTGATGAAGTTAAGCTGGTTAACATCACTGAAGCAGCCAACGGAATTCATTAAAAAAATTTAGAGAATGCGTAGTGCTTCTCTGTTCATTAAATAATTAATTAAGCTATGGAAGTAAGCAAAATATTAGGCGCAGATGTTCTGGACATCATATTTGATGGAAGGAACAAAGCCTATGGAGCTTATGAGCTGCGTCGGAAATATTCCAAGCGACTCGCACTCGCTTTGATTATAACCGCATCGCTTGCCATATTCCTGCTTCTCGTTTCTTTCATATCTGATAAATTTGCCGGAAGCAGTAAGACAAAGGCAATAGATATCAAAGAAGTTGAGCTCGCAGACGTAAAACAAGAGGAAAAAAATGAACCTCCTCCTCCGCCTCCTCCAAAACCACCACCCCCACCACAAATCGAAATGGCGAAATTTACTCCGCCAAAAGTGGTGAAGGACGAAGAAGTAAAACCTGAAGACGAAATGAAAAAAGTTGAAGATCTTCAGGATACTAAAATCGGTACCGTGAACCAGGAAGGTCAGAAAGACGAAGGTATTACTGCTCCTCCAGTAGAAGATAAAGGTGGTGTTGTGGAAGCACCGAAGGAAGATGAAGATAAGGTCTTCCAGAAGGTGGAAATTGAAGCACAGTTCCCTGGTGGCGAAGGCGCATGGAACAAATACATCAAAAGAGAAATTGAAAAGTACATTGATGAACTTCAGGAATCCGGACAAAGCGGAACCTGCGTTGTACAGTTTATCGTGGACAAAGAAGGTAATATCTCTGATGTTGAAGCGCTGAGCATGAAAGGAACAAAACTTGCTGAGATTTGTGTGAACGCGATTAAGAAAGGTCCGAAATGGACTGCTGCCGAACAAAACGGTCGCAAGGTAAAAGCTTACCGCAAACAACCGGTAACTTTCCAAATCGAAGAACAATAAGAAAAAGGAAAACTCAAATAATAAATCCCTGCAGCAATGCGGGGATTTTTTTGTTTTTAGTGGTTTGTAGTTTGTTGTTTGTGGATTTTGGTTTATTGATTCGTCTAGATACTAGGTACTCGATACTTTAATCTGCGGCTTTGCGCAACTTAGCGTCTTAGCGTGAAACCTTATTTTTGCATAATGCTAGGAAAATTAGGAGGCTGGGATGATACTATTGTTGCCCTATCAACACCACCAGGCATAGGCGCAATTGGAGTGATTCGTTTGAGCGGAGCAAAAGCACTTGATATTGTAAATGAGATGTTCCCTTCAAAGGATCTCTCCAAACAATCAACTCATACATTACATGTGGGTCTTTTGAAAAATGGAATCACAACCCTCGACGAAGTGGTTGTATCCATATATCGTTCCCCACGGTCATACACAGGCGAAGACGTGTTGGAAATTTCTTCGCATGGTTCACCCTATGTGCAGGAACAAATTATCAATGCAACGATTGAAAGGGGAGCCCGCCTTGCAAAGCCGGGAGAATTTACCCAACGAGCGTTTTTGAAAGGAAAGCTTGATCTAACGCAGGCAGAGGCTGTTGCAGATTTAATTGCTTCCAATACCCGGGCATCACACCAGACTGCATTGAAAAATATTCGCGGAGGATTTTCTGAAAATCTTCATGAGCTCAGGGAAAAGCTGATTCGGTTTTCAGCGCTTATAGAACTGGAACTGGATTTTGCAACGGAAGATGTGGAGTTTGCTGACAGAAAAGAATTCTACCAACTTATTGAAGAACTCACTAATTCCACGCAGGAATTGATGGATTCTTTCAAGTTAGGGAATGTCATTAAGAACGGCGTAAATGTAGCGATCGTAGGAAAGCCCAATGCCGGCAAAAGTACATTGCTGAATACTTTGCTGAATGAAAACAGGGCCATCGTAAGTGAAATTGCCGGTACTACGCGTGATACCATTGAAGAAGTTCTGAACATCAACGGAATTCTGTTTCGACTGATTGATACTGCAGGTATACGTGACAGTGGTGATAAGATTGAAGTAATAGGTGTGGAGAAGAGTTTAGAGAAAATGCGTCTTGCAGATATCGTGATGTATGTGTTCGACGCTAATGAGGAAACAAGAGAAGGTTTAGAAGCAGAGATAAACAAAATGGATGGCATTAACCAGACTTATATACTCGTCGGAAACAAAATGGATTTAAGCGAAGAGAAAAAACTCATAGCTAAATTCAACAATGAAGAAATCATTTTTATCTCAGCAAAAAAGCACGGTCATATTTCTGAATTGCGCGACAAACTCACAGGTGTTTTGGTCGAAGGTCAGGTTAACACTGAGCATACTATTGTTACCAATGCGCGTCATTATGCTGCACTCCAGGAGGTAGCGAAATCATTGGCTGACATACGGAAGGGCCTGGATGCACGGATCTCCGGGGACCTCCTGTCTCTTGATATCAGAAGGTGTTTGCATTATTTAGGAGAGATCACAGGTGAGATTACAAACGAAGACCGGCTGGATTTCATATTTAGTAAGTTTTGTATTGGGAAATAACCCACCTTCCTTCTTCTTATTCCATTTTAAAAATCTTTTTCTTCGTAACCCTTGAAGAAGTTGTGAAATAGAATAGAATTTTGTGATATATGTCCCAAATCATAGATCTCATGGAACTGGAATTTAGAAAAGATAAGGATAGACAAGTGTAAAAAAATTTTAATTCATAAAATTTATTCAATCTATTTTATTATTGAAATGAGAATTGAATATTATTAAAATCACAAAATTAAAAATGATTATAATAAACTAACGTTATAGTATAAACGAAAACGTTAAGAGTTAACCTTTACGTTAACAAAAAAATATTTTTTGATTTGCGTCAATTCCACATTTTTGTGATCCAAGATTGACTAACACCAAACTAACTCGCTAACCTTGCAGAAGTATTATTTTTTATTTTTGCTATGCCTCCTTGCTTACGGACTAACCAGGGCGCAGGATTCCAGTTTTCAGAATTTATCATCTCTTCCTTCGAAATACTTTGACCAAATTGATTCTAAAATTTCCGGGCTGGATCATAAGATTACCTGCGAAACCTCACAATACCTCAATAATTTATCCAGGCAGGAACAAAAACTTTCTTCCAAAATTTCAAAGTATGATTCTTCGGCTGCAAAAGCTCTAGGAAATGTTACAGCCAGATATGAAAAGCTTGCTTCAAAGATGAATACCAAGTCAGAAAAAGTTTCAAAGATTCTTTCTGGACCCTACATGCCATATTTGGATTCTTTAGAAGGATCGTTATCATTCCTGTCTCAAGGCAAAGCGCTACTGTCAGAAAGTAAAGAAGTGCAGGATCGGATAGCCAAATCATTAGAGGAAGTACGACAATTAAAAGATAAACTCAATCAGACAGAAGCCATCAAAATACAATTACTCGAACGACAACAGCAAATTAAAAACCTGCTTTCCAAATACACCAACCTCCCCAAAAATATCAGTAAGTGTTTCGGGAAATATCAGCAAGATGTTTACTATTATAGTCAGCAGATAAAAGAGCTCAGACAAACTCTGAATGATCCATCCAAAGTGGAACAAAAACTACTTGAAGTTTTAAATCATGTTCCCGCATTTCAGGATTTCATTTCGAAAAACTCCATGCTTGCTTCTTTGTTTGCTCCATCGGGATTAGGGTCCAATGCCTCTGTGAATCCTGCTCTTCAAACGCGAACACAGGTGCAACAGCTCGTTCAACAAAGAGCATTGGCAGGCGGACCTAACGGACAACAAGTGATCAACCAGCAATTTGATCAGGCGAAGGATCAGTTGAATCAACTCAAGAGTAAACTTAACCAACTCGGGGGTGCTTCAGATGGCGAGATGAATACTCCTTCATTTACGCCCAATCAGCAAAAGACCAAATCTTTTTGGCACAGGCTTGAATATGGTATGAACCTTCAATCATCCCGGGGGAATGGATATTTTCCTGTGACCTCTGATTTTGGTTTTTCCCTAGGATATAAAATCAATCAGAAAAGTATTATCGGCATTGGTGGCTCTTACAAGATGGGTTGGGGTAAAGACTGGAACCATATGCACATTTCTGCAGAAGGATTAAGTCTACGATCTTTTATCGATTGGAAAGTGAAAGGAGGCTGGTGGCTGAGTGGAGGTGCAGAAATGAATTACATGAAACGTATTTCCAGTTTGCAGATTTTCAAAAACTATACACTCTGGCAGCAAAGTGCTTTGCTGGGGTTTAGTAAAAAATACAGTCTCGGTAAAAAATTCAAAGGGAATGCGCAGGCACTCTACGATTTTTTAGCCACGAGACATGTGCCCAGAACCAATCCATTCATTTTTAGGGTGGGTTATAATTTCTAAAATTATTTGACTGCATATTCATCTATGAAAAAAATCATCCTGGCCCTCTCTTGTTTTGTAATTGTTAGCCTTGGCCAATCTCAAACTACACCTCCTTATAAGTATTTAGGAAATTATACGCAACCGGCACCCAATGTAGGTGCACTCGGTAAGTATGCGGATTACCCGGTGAGTTATTACACAGGAACACCCAACATTAGTATTCCTCTTTACAATTTGCAGGATGGTGCTGCGAAACTTTCTGTCTCGCTCAGTTACCACGCGAGTGGAATTAGAGTTTCTGAGTTGGCGAGTTGGGTGGGACTGGGTTGGGCACTGAATGCCGGTGGAATGATTGCCCGTACGGTAAGAGGCGGCCCGGATGAAGGCATTGCCGCGCCAGGTGGAAGTCCGAGTGGTTATTACCAGGACTCTGGCATTAGAAAAATGCCGATGTTGAATTATCCCAATTCCAGCGGCGTCATGGTAAATCTCACGCCGCAGTTTGAATATTTCAAGCAACAACTCAGTGCAGGAAAAATGGACACAGAACCGGATTTGTTCACTTTTAATTTCAATGGTTATACAGGAAAATTTGTTTTTGATGAATCCAGAACGCCCCGAATGATTACAGAAGAAGACGTAAAAATTTCCGTTGCGTATGATGGAAGCAATTTCACTTCATGGCTTATTACGACGCCTGATGGTACCCGCTATTATTTCGGTGAGAACAATATGCATGAGGTCACTGCAGTCACTTCGAATCAAACTACGACGGATTTCAATACGCAAAAACCATCCAGCTGGTTTCTGACACGCATCATCTATCCCAATACCAAGGATACAGTTTATTTCAACTATACAACGGAGGCATTCTCGTACTATGACCTCGGTCAGGAAACTAAAATTTTCGGAGGATCGGGTGATGTAAATATGACTCAGGCCTGTACCATTATAGATCCGCCCATGACGATTTATAAAACCACTGTGACTGGATTGAAATTAAACAACATTACATCCAGGAATTTTAATATCAAATTCATTGCAAACACAGCACGGCAGGATTTAGTCGGATCCTCCAATCAGTTAGATTCTGTTAAAATATTCAATGCCCAGAATCAATGCATCAAACAATACCTGCTCAGCTATTCCTATTTTAAATCAACTACGGCGGCAAATTTACCTACAGGAGCAGCGGGCTATATGGGTGGAGATACATCGGATACGAAGAGACTGAAATTACTTTCTGTGAGAGAGATTTCCGGAGATGGGTTGTCCACAAAGCCTCCATATTCTTTTACCTATTTGGAAAATAAACAATTACCCCGCAGGATGAGTTACGACCAGGACCATTGGGGCTATAGTAATAATTATTCAGGCAACAGTAACAAGCGGTTTACACCACATGTATACAATCAAATTTGCTTAAATACCAACGGTGAAGCCGCCAACCGAAATGCCGATACCCTTTCAATGAAATCCTTTACCATTCGCACGATTAAAGACCCATTAGGGGTTACTACTACATTAGATTTTGAAGCGCATACTTCAACGCAAGGCAGTCCTTTCCAATTCGTAGGAGGGCTACGGATTAAAAAGATAACCACGCAGGATAGTCTCACCAGTAATGTACAGGTACGCAGTTTTGATTATGGCAGAGGCGGTGTTTTGTATCACACGCCTCAATATTTGCTTTTTCCTCAAAATGAATTTTATTATACGATTAATTGGTTGTTCTCAGGGCCAACGGTCAGCTACCAGGGATACGGATTTGGTCCCGTCTATTTAAGATGCGCAGTCAGGGAATCGCAAAGTGTGGTACCACTTCAAGACTTCCAGGGTAATCCAATTGGTTATCCGTTCGTAAAGGAAACATTTGGACCCAGTGGAGAAGGAGGATATAAAATGTATTCCTATATGGCCGATCAGTTCTTCAATAATACATCCCGCCTGAGCATGTATAACTACACGGGTTATACTACGGTTCAGTCTGATTATGGTCCTGTAACTGGATATTTTGGGAATGGTCATTTCAATGACACCTTACCACAATACCTGGAATATTATTTTGGAGGCCTTCTTCCGGATTTATATCCGGCGGCTCCAGATCAACTGGATTTCAGGAGAGGGCAACAACTTGGAGAAGACACTTATGATTCTTCGGGTGTGCTTTTGCGTAAGGTCAGAAATGTTTTTAGTGAAAAATACCATGAAGATTACTCGATCCGTGGCTTCAAATTATTCCGACATCAGAATCAGACAGCACTTTATGATGATGCAATGACTTTTTATAAGCTGAGGACGGGAATTTCGCATCTGGTTTCCACTATAATAACCGATTATAAGGATTCCAAATCCATGGTCACAACGCATACCTACGGGTATGAAAACGATGCGCATTCACTGAGGACCAGTGATACTACTACTAATAGTGTAGGTGATGTGATGATCAGCAAGAATTATTACTCCTTTGACTATACCAATACGGCATCCTCTGATAGTGTCTTTGCGAAAATGTCGAGTCGCAATATGCTGCTTCCCATTGCGACAAGGGTTTGGAAAAACAATCAACTTATCGGTGGAACGATTACACAGTATAAAGACTTTGCGACAAGTGGTGTGGATACATTTATTAACCCGGTGAAGATTTATGCACTAGAAACCACGGTGCCATTGACGCAGACCCAGGTTGGGGAAAATGTAGGATTTAGTTCCAAGTATACGACCTTACTGCCGAGCAGTTATTTCGTTGAAAAAGCCAATTTCAATGTTAACGGCAGCACGGGTAAAATCACAGATCAGAAACTGGTGAACGATAAAAACCAGGCCATCATTTGGGATAACAATTTGAATTTGCCATTGGCGCAGGTGGATAATGCAACATTCCAGGATGTCGCCTTCAATAGTTTTGAAAGTCCAGAAAAAGGAAATTGGAATTACACTGCTTCTGCAGTTGTATCAGATGCCACAGCGCCTACGGGAGCAAAAGCGATTTCGCTCAGTTCTTCCTCACTCAGTAAATCAAGTCTGACATCAGGAAAATCCTATATCGTTTCTTATTGGAAAAAAAGTGGATCGTCAGTTTCTATCTCGGGAGGAACTACGAGCAATGCAATAACCGGAAGAACAGTGAATGGATACCAGTATAATGAAGTTGCAGTGACCGGGGCAACAACCATAACGGTATCGGGCAGTGGCAATATAGATGAAGTATCCCTATATCCAGCCAATGCCCAGATGAGCACCTACACCTATGATTCGTTGATGAGGTTAATAGCGATTGTGAGTGTGAACGGAACCATTTGTTATTACGACTATGATTCTTTCAACAGACTGTTGGACATCAAAGATCAATATGGAAACATTCGCAAAGTGTTTGAATATAACTATGGAGAGCTTTCGAGATAATTCATAAGGACAATTCTGAGAAAAACAAAGATTCAACTACCCTCTAACACTGCATATGAAACTGGCTATCCTTCGTAAAACACAAATCTTATTGGGAACGATTTTGTCGTTCACCTTTGCAATTAATGCTTCAGCTCAAACTATAAATCCGTTAGTAATAGACTACGTTATTTCGGGACCGGCTTCTGTTATTGAGACAAATCGATATACCTATACCGTATCACCATCAAAGCCATCGAACTATACCTGGTTCATTGGATCTGGTTCCGCTTCCTCTGCGACAAATAGCAGTGTTGATGTTACTTGGTTCCCAGATGTTACAAGTGGGTTTGTAAAGATCAAGGACAATACAGGTGTTGTTGTAGCCACTCTGAATGTGACAATCAGTCCAATTCCACCGTTAACAGGAGGTAGCTTAACCATATCTCCAACTACAGCCAATTTATTGTATGGTACCGCACCCGCACAACTTACGGCATCAGTTGCCACGGGTGGAAATTGTGGTGGGTCTTATGCTTATCAGTGGCAGTCAAGCCCGGACAATTCGACTTTTACCAATATTTCAACAGCCACAGGACAAAACTATCAGCCTCCTTCGCTTACTTCAACAACTTATTACAGGAGAGCCGTAAGCTGCAATGGAGTGACTGCCTATACTAATGTCTATACCGCTAACGTATACCCGCAGTTATTAGGCGGAACGCTTTCACCGGCTACGCAGGATACTTTCGTAAGTGTGCAGCCAGCTACCATTTCCGGAACTGCCGCATCGGGTGGTGGATGTAGTGGATCTTATACTTACAAATGGTATTCTTCTACGGATGGCACAAACTTTACTGGACCCATAAGTGGCGCCACGAGTGCCAGTTATACGCCAGGCCCTTTAACGACATCAACTTATTTTCGTCGTGTAGCCACCTGCTCCACCCAGACAGCGAACTCAAATGATGTGCAGGTGATTGTACACCCGCATTTGTCTGCTGGCACCGCATCGCCATCCAACGTAACGATAGCTTACAATGGCGATCCTGGCACCCTTACAGCAACAACCTCCAGCGGAGGTATTACTAGTAGTTATGCCTATCAATGGCAACAGTCCACTGATAATGTGAATTGGACCAACACAGGTACCGCAGGAAGTTTGACACTGAGTCCGGGGAATCTTACTTCGGCTACCTATTACCGTTTGAAAACTGTTAACAGGTCAGAAACCGTTTATACCAATACGATTTCAGTGCATTTCCCGCCTTTGGTTTCTGGAAATACCTGGCCAACCTACCAGTTAGCCAACTCCTATACCAACATGCCCATTAATTTGAAATGCGGGCTTGCCTCCGGCGGTGCATGCCCTGGAGAGGGATGCTACGCTTATCAATGGCAACAATCGGCCAACGGAACATCATGGTCAGATATTACAGGTGCCATATTACTGACATACAATCCAGGCTATTTCAATCCTGCTACCAAGACCTATTACCGGATGAAAATCTCTGTGGGTGGTGAAACAGCATATAGTATCATTGATACAATAGATACGGAAATCAGTCGACTTGCAGGACCTACAGATTGCTGGGTTGGACAAACCGCTCTATATCACTATAACACCGGCAATTCCAGCATTTATAATTGGAGTGCAACCAGTGGCGGAACAGTTGTAGGCGGTGCGTCACACGTTCCTGAAGCATACATCCATTGGACGGGCATTGGTCAACAGACTGTGACTTTGGACAGCGGTGGTGTTTTTGTGACACTCAAAGTGAATGTCCATAATTCTCCTCTTTCACCAGGCATTATTGGAAAACCTTACCAAACTCTGGAAAATGGTAGTTCTATTACGATAGATTCAAGTCCGGACTCAGCTACAGGTGGAACTTGTGGAGGTTCTTTTACTTACCAGTGGCAAAAGTCTACGGATTCCATCCATTATTTACCGATCTCAGGCCAAACGAGTCGCAGTATAGTTGATCCAACAACAATTAGTGGTTATTACCGACGGAAGGTGATTTGCGGATCTGATTCTGCGTTTACGGATACCAGTTATGTTTTAGTATTCCCTTACTTTAATCCGGGTACAATCAGTTTATCGAATACAGATTCCATTGGTTGGAATACGGTTCCAGCAGTAATGACTGGAAGTTTGCCAACCGGAGGGCTGGATAGCGTTTATACATATCAGTGGGAATATTCACTCAACAATTTGGACTTTTATCCACTTACCAATAGTGGGACTGGAATCGATTTTCAGCCGACAGACCCACTTGCCACCAGTGTATTTTACCGAAGGAAAGCAACGAATGCTGTGACCTCGCGGTATTCTAATACGCTGCAAGTTCTGGTAAAGATTGTACACTTTGATCCAGGAACCATTTCTCCAAATACTTTAGTGATCAATTCCGGTCAAAGTGTCTCACTTTCGGGAACACAAGCCAATGGTGGAACAGTTGCGTCCTATTCATACCAGTGGCAGCAATCAGATGATGAAGTAAACTGGAAAAATATTTCTGGCGGAACTTCTCAGAATTACAGTTCCAGTGCCTTATCAAGGACCACTTATTATAGAAGGTATGTGACCAATGGGCCACAAAACGGGTATTCTTTCGTGTCGGGATTTCTAAATGTAGTGAGAGTGAAAGTGAGACCAGGTTCTACAGGAACGAATTTGCCAACTACAACTACGCAAAGTGTAGCCGATCCTGGAATTACTCCTGCGTCAATTGCACCGGTAACACTTTTAAGTATTTCGAATTCCAAAATTAATTTCATCAGAAGTTGGGATGTCAATAAGAATGCCATCAACACTGTAAGTGCAGCAAAAGCTTTGACTTCGCCCAGTGATGCCATGCAATCGACCACTTATTTTGATGATTTGGGAAGAGATGTACAGACAGTAGCCAAACAGGCAAACCCAAGCAGCGCTGACTTAATCACTGTAAAAAATTATGATATACTGGGTCGGGTGGCACAGCAATATCTGCCTTACACGGATTCGGCATCAAGCGGGAATTTCAGAACTGATGCCAATAGCAGGCAACCTGGCTTTTATAATTCTTTATTCAATAATAAAGAAGGATTTTATTATAGTAATTCCATTTATGAAGCATCACCTGAAAATCGGATCATCAAAGCAACGGCACCGGGCAATAGCTGGACGGGGAATAATATCGGGGCAAGAACAGATTACACTTTTAATGGCGATCTGGATTCAGTTCGAATTTGGACAATTGGAAACTTAATTTCAGATATTCCACAAACTTCATCAAGTTATGTAGCGGGAGCGCTCGCGGAGATTATCACCACGGACGAACATGATAATAAAGTCATTGAATTCAAAGATAAAGACGGAAAAACCATTTTGAAAAAAGTACAGTTGTCTGATACTTTGTTTAACGGTTATTCAGGTTGGTTAGCTACCTATTATGTGTATGATAATTTGGACCGGCTACGCTATGTCATTCCGCCCAAAGCTGTTCAATATGCAAATCAGAATGCTTGGACTTTGAGTGCAGGCGTCGGGGATGAATTATGCTTCTCTTACAATTACGACCAGGAAGGAAGGTTGATTACCAAAAAAGTTCCGGGTGCAGGAGTTGTGGAAATGGTATATGACGCAAGAGACAGAATGGTTATGTCAAGAGATTCTGTCCTGAGGCAAAACAGTCAATGGTTGGTTTCCACATTTGATAGCCTGAATCGAACCATCAGCACTACTCTTTGGAACAATGGTTCTGATCGCGCAACCCATCAGACATCTTCTCAATCCAGCATCAGCTATCCAACGTTAAGTGGTACATATTCGATCTTGACGGAAAGTTTTTATGATGATCAAAACTGGCAATCCAGGAGCGATATCAATATCAATCACAGTTTCACAACTGCTTTTAATAACACCAACGATTTGCCAGTTATATTGTCAGGCGCCTATACGCAAACACCTTCTTCAAGTGCGCAAACTCGTGGCATGCAAACGGGTTCAAGAATCAAAGTGCTGGATCCACTAAACAATAATTTATATGAACTCGGAATTAATTTCTATGATGAATTCAACAGGCCCATTCAACAACAATCACTAAACCTGACGGGAGCCTGGGATACGACTACAACGCAGTATGATTTTGCAGGAAAAGCATTGAGTACCTGCGCTACACATAGTATCATTTCTTCTGTAGCTCCGGTCAAATATAATAAACTGGTTACCGCATTTAACTATGACGCCCAAGGGCGGGTGACAACAGTTAATAAGTATCTGAATGGTTCTACATCTCCTGAAGCAATTGCTACCAACACTTATGATGTTTTAGGCCGCTTGAAGAATAAATCACTGGGCAATCAACCGGTCGAGTCACTGGCCTATGATTATAATATTCGCGGATGGTTGAAAGGAATCAACCGCGACTATGTAACGGGTGTCAGCACGAGTAATTTCTTCGGAATGGATCTGGCATACGATTTTGGATTTACACTGAACCAGCTAAACGGAAATATTGCTGGAACCGCCTGGAAGAGCCGTGGCAATCCCATCGGACGGGCCTATGGATTTGGATATGACAACACGAACAGAATTCTGAAAGCGGATTACACCCAAAATAGCGGTGGCGGCTATGCGACTGATGCGAATGTAAATTTTAGTGTGGATAGTTTAAGCTACGATGCCAATGGGAATATTCTGTCCATGAATCAAAAGGGGCTCTTATTAAATACTTCTGCATACATAGATCGCTTGACCTATTCTTATCAAGGTTCAGGTGCTTGGACAAATAAACTTGCGAAGGTCGCTGATGCTAGTGGGATCACTGCACCATTGGGAGACTTTAAAGATGGCTTGAATTCCGGAGATGATTATGTCTATGATGGCAATGGCAATTTAGTGCTAGATAATAACAAGAAAATTTCAAACATCAGTTACAATTTCCTGAATCTGCCTCAACAGATTTCAATAAACGGAAAAGGAACGATTAACTATGTATACGATGCTGCAGGAAATAAATTAAAGAAGATTGTGGTGGACAGCACTTCTGGAGTGAAGACAACTACGACTAGTTACACAGGAGCTTACATTTATGATAATGATACCCTGCAAATCATTTTGCATGAAGAAGGAAGATTGAGATATGTATTGGCGCAGGGAACAAATCCAGTTCACTACTCGTGGGATTACTTCATCAAAGATCATTTAGGTAACGTGCGTATGGTATTGACGGAGGAAAGTCAGACAGACAAATATCCTGCTCTAACGATGGAGACTGTAAATCGTGCTACCGAGCAACTGTATTATAATCCGAACCCTCTTTCTTCCATTCAAGGAGCCAAACCTAACGGATATGATTCAGATACGAGCAACCATTATATGGTGAAACTGAATTATTCTGATCCTGCTCGAAGAATCGGTCCAAGCATTTTGCTAAAAGTAATGGCTACGGATACGGTGGATATGAAAACAAATGTGTTCTACCAGGCCTCCACTCAAAATAACAGTAACAGCCATATTGTTTCAGAAATGGTTGCAGGTTTGATTGTCGCATTTGGCGGTACTTCCACGGCATTAGATCCTTCAGGTCACTTCAGCATTGGAGATCGGAATTTAGCGACATTCAATACCAGCGGGTATCCCAATATTGATGATTTGAAAAATACCGATCCGAATCAAAATGCTGGGAAACCCAAGGCATATTTAAACTGGATATTATTTGATGAACAGTTTAATTTGGTAAATAGCAGTAGCGGTACAAGGCAAATTTCGTCAAGCGCGGATACTAAAGATTCCCTGATTGAATTGGGACATGTGATGGGCACCAATGGTTATTTATATGTATACCTTTCAAACGAAAGCCCCATGGATGTTTACTTTGAGAATTTCCAGGTGAATCATCACAGAGGTAAATTATTGGAGGAGAATCACTACTATCCTTTTGGACTATCAATTGCGGGAATTTCAGCAAAATCCTTGGTTTTTGGGAAGTCAAGAATATTATTGGGATTCAATAATGGCAATGAATTGCAGAGCAACGAATTTTCTGATGGGTCTGGATTCGACATGTATGACGCTAAATTTAGATCATATGACCCTCAGATTGGAAGATTTGTGCAAATCGACAGATTGGCTGACATTATTAACTCGATTTCAGCTTATTCATTTGCAAACAACAATCCAATCAGATTTAATGATCCTTTGGGACTTAAGGCGACAGACACAATTACTCTGTCGCCAATTGTAATAAAAGTTCCTAAAAAAGGAAGCCCCACTGATGTGCTAAATCGCGCAAATTACGAGACCATAAGCGCATGGGTTGACTTCGAATTAGCTCGCCAGCATTCACCTGACGCTATACGCAGATGGGCATTTCAAAATAAATTGTTATCTGATAATGCAAGAAAGCAATTAAACAATGCTACATCCGCCGAAGCTATTCGATACAGAAGGAAAATGAGTGGATATTGGAAGAGTGATGCACATTTGTACAAAACCTTTCTAATTATTGCCTTGTCTGAAGTAGGAGGAGAATTGTTGGATGTTGCTATTGAAGGAGAAGAAGTTAACTCAGTTTCAGAGGAAGAGCTTGCAACTGGTGCAGCCGATGCGACCATAGGATCAGCCGAAGATTTAATGGGACAACTAGAAGATTTGAAGTTTGAAGAAGGGATGCTTAAACATGGCGAAGTACATGGAGAAGCAACTGCGGATTATGCGGCATTAGAAACACAAGTGTCACAAAACGCGACTGAAGTTGGTCAATCTTTATATAAATTGAGTGACGGTACATTTGTGAAATTTTATAAATCGTTTGCAAATGGAGAATCCATTCAAATAAATACGGGAGATGTAATTTATAAACTTAGAATAAATCCTTAAAAATGGAATTTAATTTAATAAACTCAACCATAGAGATTCAAGGCGAACAATCAAAATATATGTATGAATTTTCAATTGTCGGGGCCGACGATTATGGCAACGAATTGATTGATACTTTTCTAAACTCCAAATATTACAGAGAGGATTGTAATATAAGCGCAAGCCAAGCAAATAAGACAAACAATAATTTGTTTGCAGGTCATGCTTTCGATGATAAACTGATAAATTTAGAATATTTTCGAAAGATAAAAAAGGTTGAACTTATAGATTTCTTTAATGAATACCAATCTGAAACTAACTGGGGCAAAGACCATGCAGATTTTGTTAAGATCTGGAATAAATTTAAGCAATTTATAGTACACGAAACTGTAAGTGAATTTTACTTAATTAGTAAAGAATGGTTCGAAAAAGGAGACCCAATCTTGGCTGAAATTTCCATGGTATATACCTATTATTTTCTTATCATTTGGCTTGACGAAACCACACAGAAAATAAAATTAGTCGAATGGAAATATGATTAAGGCAATAAGCCCAAAAATTTAAAGAATGTCAAGTGTCTAAAGATTTATTGTTAGAAATAGTGGTTAGTATGCAAATTCGTATAGAAGAGTGAAACTTATAAAGACTTCTCCGAATCAAAAATTAATTTGCCTAAAATATATGGATTCAAATCTTGCATTGTAATATTTAAGTTTTATTTGGCGAATTGGGTAATTTTTCCAATTGAAGACTATCATGTTTAAATTCGAAAATCATTGGGCGAAAGTTGGATGCATTTTTTGTAAACCGCAGAGACTGGTTTCGCTTGTTCAATATTTTCAATAATCATATTAAAATTTGCTTTATTAAATAATCTACCATCACAAAGCTGATTGAATTAAAAAAATCTTGAACAAATGAGATTGAAATCAATATGTACAAGGATATAATGTTAAACATATTTTTCTTGTATACTTCGCATATCATTGGCAATTTTCTGATCTAATATTTTCGCATAGTGTTGCGTGGTGCGAAGATTTCTATGGCCGAGCATTTTTGAAACACTTTCCATTGGAACGCCCTTACAAAGCGTAATCGTTGATGCAAAGAAAGGTGGAGGCTATTAGCAGTCTTAAGTACTCCTTCATTTTCATAACATGTAAGATTTTGTATTGGGAAGTAGCCCTCTTGATCTCACCTTACCTCAGAAACCGCCGTCCAAGTAGATACTTACGGGAAAACCCAAGTTAATTTTTACAATGGTGCGGGAGTAATCTTAAGTGTGCCATATACTGATTTCTTAAAACTTAAAAAGTAAACAATAATGCTTCAATTTTCAATTTCTACCAGAATATATATTTTAGTCGTGTTGCTCTTTTCCAATTGGCAAATTGCTCAATCTCAAATAAAATATTTAAAGCAGAATTTTGAATATACAAGATGGGCAACTGTCAACCATGATAGTTTATTTTTTAAGTCCGATACTGTACGACTATTAAGACTTGATAATGATGTGTCACCAACAAACAGTGATTCTATGGATTTAGCAGGTTTTTATGGTAACAAAGATTTCATGTTTATTTTTTTCAATAATGCGAATGAGTTTCAACCAAGTGCAGTAATTGTAGAATCATGGTCAATAATCAGAAAAAAAGGAAATTTTCTTTGGAACTTCAATCGTTCAAAACAGGTTCTTACACTCAATTTTAACAATAAGATTTGCCTAAAATATAAGCCGATTCTAGAAAAAGGAGTAAAAATAAAATCTTCATATGTAGGGCATGCTCCTTTTCAGTCAACAGAACTACTATTGAAACGCCTTAATTGATTTATGTAAGTCTTATTTAGCATGTTTTTTACTTTTATTAAGATACTCAACTAGTACTAATGATTTTCTTAATAAATATTCATTTTAGAATTCAGTGGTCTATATTTTTTATGCGATTAAACATGTTTAGACGTATGTTTAATTCAACAAAGGTGATTTTATGATATGTCCGAAGTTACTTTACTCATCGAAGGGTGCATTATTCATGAATTCTTTTGTGCGGCCGCCGCTTTGAAACTTGAGGCACATATAAAAACAAACATAATTGATCCGTTGCTTAATTGTACCTCATTTGTACCCTAATATTATATCTCTCTCATCCTCATTCGTTATTACTTTTTGTATTGGCAAATAATTTAGTTCAAAGTTTAAAGTTCAGAATTCAGGGTTCATTCTTTTTTGTCATTTCGAGTCCTTTAGGCGAGAAATCTGCAACGCAAAGAATTTTCGATTATATTTTTTAAGGGTCAATCGAAAATTGACATACTTACTTTGCGAATGAGCATTATAAGGACTATGTTGGGTATACCGGATGGTATTACAGCACTTTTGACTTTCCTTTAATTCAGCTGGTTTGGCCTGACAAGCAACATAATTTTCCTTGGGAGATTGAATTTAATCAGGATTGGAAATTTAGACAACCGCTTCTTGCCAGGAATATTGACTTTAAGTTTTATGAAGATCGCACCTTAGTGGTTTTCACTACGAAACAAACTTTTAATGGTGACGCAATACTTCACGCGTATCATAACATTGATGGAAACTGGCAATTTCACACGAGTGTCGATCCAAATTTGGACGACTCAATGTTTGTGTGTTTAGAAGATATTACTAAACTTGACCCGGGCATTAACGACCTTTTCAATTTACAATATGGATGGAGAGCATGGCGAGCCGGTAGAAATGATGAATGGATATATGAAGAAGACAAAAAGAACAATAGAAACGAGAGTGAAATAAATGCGGTCGTTAATTATACCCCATTTGTACCTCGTAACAGCGATAATAATAAAGCGATCTCAGCAATTACCTATAATTATTTAAACCTGGTGCAACAGGTAACGGTAACGGCTAAGGGCAGTGTCGCTTATCTCTATGATGCTACCGGAGCAAAACTTTCTAAAACAACGACAGATAATATTACATCGGGTAAGACGATCACTACGACGACAACTTATCTCGGGCCTTCCGTATATGAGAGCAGGATAACGACACCAACGGATAGTACCAGGCCGGATTACACCGATGTATTGCAGTTTATGGCAACTGAGGAAGGAAGAGTGCGGTTCGTTGATGTGCAGGGAGCCACTGCTGCCCACTATGAATATGATTATTTTATTAAAGACCATTTAGGTAACGTGAGAATGGTGTTAACCGAAGAAGCGAAGACGGATCAGTATCCCGCGCTGACGATGGAAGATGCCAATCGCACGAATGAACAACTTTATTACGGCCCCAACCCTTTGAGTACCGTTGAGTCTGCTAAACCTACGGGCTTTGATACAGATGGCACCAATAACAAGGTGGTGAAATTAAATTACTCTGATCCTGCCAGAAGAGTGGGTGGCGATATCCTCTTGAAAGTAATGGCTACCGATACAGTAGTGATAACAGCTAAAGGATTTTACAAATCACTCAGCCAGAATACAAGCAACAGCAGTGTGGCTTCTGAAATGATCACGGCCCTCATTGCTGCGTTCGGTGGTAACTCTTCGGCGCTCGATCCGACTGGTAAGTTTACGATCGGTCAAAGAAACCTGGGTACGTTTACAACCGGTGCTTATCCCGGCATTGATAATTTAAAAAGCAGTGATCCGAATATCAACTCGGGTAAACCGAAAGCCTATATCAACTGGATATTGTTTAACGAACAAATGCAAATGGTAGCATCGGGCAGTGGTACCCGACAGATCAATGTAACCGCAGATGCAGCCGCTGCAACGATCGGCACCTACACCCAAACCATCGGCACCAATGGTTACCTTTATGTATATCTCTCCAACGAGAGCCCGATGGATGTGTTCTTTGACAACCTGCAGGTATCCCAAAAAAGGGGAAGAATGCTGGAAGAAACGCATTACTATCCTTATGGTCTTGCAATCTCTGCCATCAGTTCCAAAGCACTCTCGTTTGGAGGCAATAATAAAACTAAATACAATGGTAAGGAACTGCAGAACCAGGAATTTAGTGACGGAACCGGAATGGAACTTTATGACTATGGTGCCAGGATGTATGATCAACAGTTGGGAAGATGGAATGTAATAGATCCACTCAGTGAGAAAATGAGAAGGCACTCACCGTATAATTATGCATTTGATAACCCGATCAGATTTATTGATGCTGATGGAATGGATGTTGTAGAAAGCGCAGATCGGATTACATATACTGGAGACGATGCTGTTAATATATTTAAAGAGCTGCGATCGACCATGCTCAAAGATGATGTAAAAAATGAAAAAAATGATGAATCGTCAAAGAAAAACGATGATGAATCGTCAAAGAAGGGCGATGATGAATCCGATGGGAAAGTAAAAGCCGTATCAGACAATACAACAATAGGCGGACCAGGAGATGGAAGCGGAGATAAATCAAAAAAATCGGATGACGATAAGTTAAAAGGCGGAAAACAAAAAGATAGAGATAAAGATATTAAGCAATATCCACAAGATTTTCAAAGATGGTATCATCGTGAATATAAGCCTAAGGTGCGTCCAGGCCAAGACGCAACGCCATCTGAGTTAGAAGAAATTTACCAGGAGTGGATTGACTTGGGTTATCCAAAGGTTAGAAATAGTATTACGGGAACCGCCATTTTAATTGGAATTTGGGAAGGAATAAAGTGGACTGGAGCCGTTTTGTTAGCTCCGGAAACTGGAGGTGCGTCTCTAGTGCTGGCAGTTGAAACACCATAATAATCTTTTGAATCTCTTTAAATAAAATTATGTCATGAGCAACATATTGTATCAAGTAATGAAGAATATCAATATTGAAGAGTTAGATGATTCAGATAAAGAAGAGCTTCTGCTGCTTTTTAATTTGTCTATGAACACATTATTAATAAACCAAATTGCTTTCATTTTTTCTGATTTAAAGTTTCAAAAAGCTGTTCCATATATTATAGAGAAAATTAATCAGAAAGAATTATTAGGAAACAATGGGTCCTTAGTATATGCACTAGAAAACTTAGATGTTAAAGATCACATATTTTCAATTGTCCAAATGATTTGTAGACAGGAGTATGAGTCAAGGTTGATTGCTTATGGCATTGTTCAACAATATGCGAATAGAATTCCTGAAAGCACTAAGCTTGCTGCATTGGAATTTTTGGAAAAATGTAAGGCGCCTTTGCAGACCGAATTGGAAACGGGCGAAAATAGCAAGCTTCATTTTATAGAAAAAACAATAGAGCTACTTTCCTAAAAATTAAATATGGGCCATAACCCTTTTGATCGAATCGTAAATTTTGTTGAAAAGCAAAGGTGGAAATATAAAAAGAAGCTTTCTCGTTCTACAACCTTAGAAAGAGATTTGGGAATTACTGGCGACGAGGCAGATGAATTCATGTTAGCATTTTTTAAAGAGTTCAACATTGATTATTCTTCGTTTGATCCAAGTAATTATTTTGGAGTTGAATACTTCGATTTCCTAGGGTTAAGTAAACTAATGTTAAGATTAAAAGGAACTAAGAATGGCCAAAAAGAAACAAAGGATTTAACACTTGGTGATTTGGAGAGGGTAGTATTAGCGGGTAAATGGATAGATTTGGACTAGTACTAGAATTTTTAGAGTTGTCTTGAGTTATTTGATCAAACTTCCATATAGAAAATTGAAATTTATAATAGGGATTCTTGTAGTTTCTCTGTTTTTCCTATACATATATCTGGCGCTGCCGTCAATGGAAGAAGGTGCATGTAATGAATACTTAGAATTCAGTAAACTTGAGCTAAACGGAGTTGTCATAGCGAAATATTTTGATTCAATGCAACATTCTTATCCAACAGTTATAATTAAAAATATCGATTCGGCCAAACTCATAACCTTAAATCTTGTAAATGACACATCTAATTCCTATTTATCAATAATAGTGGACGACGCCATTTATAAGCCCAAAAATCAAATTGAAATTATGGTAAAAAGAAAAGGAGGGAATTCATTTACTAAGAAGATTGACTTTGGTTGTAAAGAAAACATTCTGCAAAAAATCAAATTAAATAGATAGGGTGATGTCAGCAGATACATTTGAATTGCTACCATTTATTCAAATGCTTCAGCTCCGGCAGCTGTAGCTGTGCAATCGAAAAAAACGCTAGATGATTTAGATCCCTGGTGTTGAAGAAGCAAAAAAATTGAGGTGACGGGTTAGAAAATAAAACTCCAGCCGAAATAGAAGAACTTGCAAAAGGTACTGACAAGGTTGCAAAAGCAGCCGGACCCATGAAGAAAATTTATCAGAATGCCAAGCGACTTTTGGAGAAGCAAAAACAAAAAGATAGGTAATGAGCATAAAAAAAATTGATTTAGTAGCGAACCAAATTTCGAAATTCAAATTTGTCCTGTCAAATATTAGGGATAACATGGAAAAGTTTGCAAATGGAGAATTGTCTGAAGAGGATACTTTTAAAAGTTTAGTGGAAGCAAATAAAAAATACCCGGTTAATCCATTGCTCGTTGCAAAATTGCTTGAGTTCATGCAACTGGCGAAAACACTTCGGATATTGAGGGAATTCGAATTGTCAGATATACATCGAATATATTATAGTCTTTGTGAAATATATAAGGACGATGTTGATCTCAATGTGGAGGCTAATTATTTCAGCTATTTTGTTCTGGATAAGAGAAAATAGCAGTAAAAAAATTTAACCTCTTTGCAAATAGAACATTGAAGAAGCTCTCAAAGGCCAAAAAAGATATTTCAATTTCAAACAAAGGGAAAACAAAATAACTGGTCCTGTTGTCAATAAATGAATTGCAAACTTTGTCCATTATCTTTTTTTTCAATAGTGGAACCTGAAACGAAAGAAAAGCTTATACTTGATAAGTTTAAAAATGTTTGCCTAGACAAGATTGAAAGATAAAATAGGTAATAATTGTACCTAATTTGTACCTCAAAATCATAACACGCTTACCTTCATTAGATATTACTTTTTGTATTGGGAAGTAGTTTTTTTATTTGATTTTACCGATCTTCTTACCGCCATTATTAACTGTAAAAAATAACGGCTATGACAAACCATTCTGTTATTTCAAATAATAATTAATAAGCACCCACAACAATGATTCCTTTTTCAATCGCAAATCTGATCATACCCACAGTTGAGTGTACGCCAATTTTTTCTTTGAGCTGATGCTTAATTTTTTCGATGGCACTAACACTTAAACAAATTTCATCTGCAATTTCCTGGGTGCTTTTTTCCAACCACAATAGTTGTAATATTTTCCTTTGCATCTCTGTGAAATGAATGGAGCCTGGTTGATTATTTTCTGATTGTTTCCAGTAAAGCGCAGAAGTGGTAATCCTGTTTCGAAATAATTGTCCGGTTGCAGCAGACAATATAGCGGCATATAATTCAGATGGCTCTGCCGCTTTAGATACGAATCCCAGAATACCAAGCTCTAATAAATCACTAATAATGGCATAGTCCACATACATGGATATAATGAGAATCTTTATCAAGGGAAAATGCAGCCTGATTTGTTTGATGATATCTCTGGTGATGGTTCTCGGAGTAAACTGGTCGAGGAGCAGTACATCCACATTAATTTTTTTTTCTTCGATCTCGGTTAATACAGCTGTGCCATCTTCCACATCCAATACCACTTCGAAATTGGGATGTTGGGATAAGAAATGCTTTAATGCTTTTCTAACAAGGACATGATCCTCTGCGAGGGCAATTCGCACGTTATGAATCGTCAAGGTTGGCAGGCGTTTAGTTTGGTTAGGCGGTCAGTTCTATCTCAATATAAGTATTTGTTTGAAAAATGCGGAAAACCGTAACAAGATTTCCGGTTTTCCACAAGTACTTCTGATGGCTCAGTCACTAAATTTATTAAGTACCAGGTCTCTAAACACCAAAACCTAAATTGCTATGGGCAGACGATTGTCTTTCGCCCCTGGGCGAGTCTTGTTGTTAATTCCCCAATACAGATTTCTGATCATATGCCGTCAACTCTGTTCTAAGCTTTCCTGCTATTTGCAAAACGGCCTGCATTCAACACGAGGTCACTCTTATTACCATCCTTTAGGGTTACAATATTACCCTTATCCAAATAAAAATTCTTCAACCTTAAACGAGACAATATTTTGCTTAAACTAATAGCCATATTATGTCTTTGTACAGTTATTGGCTATAAGACGAATGGTCAGGGTCGTTCTCAGGGTGAATTACCTTCCAACAGTTCCAGGTCACTCAGAAATAATGATTCACTCCAGATGCTTTGGGTGGACACCTCTTTAGAATTTTCCGGTGCAAAAACATTTTCTGTTAGAAATATTTGTAAAGGTTATAGTTTCGTGTACCCTTTGCTGTTACCTATTATTTCTTTGAAGCGGCAACCACTTTCTCCGGGTACACCATCTGAAAATCATGTCAGGCTACTACAGGTTTCTGGAAATATAATGTATGATGTCAACTACCGATCTCGCGTAGACACGCCATTTACGGAAAATAATATTTACCAGCATACGCTACAGACACGTCTGAATTTTCTTTATAAAGAAAAATATCCATTTAGATTATTTCTCACCACCCATTTTAGTAATTCACCATGGCTCAGAAAATATACAGATCTCAATTTTCAATATATCCAGTCTGATTTTGCCCGTATCGTTAAAAAGCGGGTGAGCGAAGCCGTAGAGCATTACTTACGTAATCAATTGGGAGAAATGGATTCACTCCGCCAACTTATTGCGCAGTATCAAAACGCAATCGCTTCGCTTAAGCAATTTACCGAAGGCCCTGGCTTAATTCAGAGACAGGTGGAGGAGCGTGAACGCAAACTTTATTCTTCACAGCGCCCGCAAAATCAGCCAACGGTTTTGAATACTGACATATTGCAGAACGACTGGATGACAGTTGGAGAAAACAAATTGAAAAAGGATTTGAATTACGCTGTACAACCAGATAGTCTAAAGAAAAATGCGAACAATCCCATTCGAAAAATCACTTCGGCAAAAGATACACTGGAATCAACTGAAAAAAAAATAGACAGTCTACTCATATCATTGGAACATGCTGAAAAATTATTGAAGAATGCTGAATCATTTGAACATGGAAAATTAAATACATGGAAATCGGATCTTGACCAGGTCAAAGATCCCAAGGCACTCAGTCAGCGTTTGCAGGAATTGCATGTTCCGGACAGTGTACTTCCAAAAGGATATAAGACACTCTATTCAATTCAGTCATTCAGTATAGGTAGAAGCATCGCGAACTATTCTGAACTGTCCGTGAAAAATGTAAGCATTACCGGATTGCAGGCTGAGTATAATCCTGGGTTTTATTATGCCGTTGCATTAGGAAAAGTAGATTATCGTTTCCGCGATTATTTAGCACCGAGTTATTCCAGCCCGCATCAATATGTAGCATTAGTCAGAGTAGGGAAAGGCATGAAGAATGGTAACCATTTATATTTCTCCTATTATACGGGTAAGAGGCAATTTTATAATTCGGCCGTAGCGGTGCAACCGAATCTGCAAATCCCAGAATACCATATCGCGGGAATTGCTATTGAAGGACAATACCGTCTCACCAAAAATACTTTTGTTGCCGGTGAAATTGCCAAATCCACTATTCCCTATTACAGCCTGGACAGTCTGCATACCAAAAACTGGTTTTCATCTTTTGCTCGTTTCGGTGACCACAGTAATGAAGCTTATTCCATCAGGTTAACTTCTTATTTGCCTAAAACCCATACGCGCTTCGATGGCAATTTCCGGTACCTGGGTGCTAATTTTCAGTCTTACAGCACATTTACTACCGGCGCAGCACAAATGAAGTGGATGGGACGGGTAGAGCAGCCTTTCTTTAAGAGAAAATTAACCATCATTGCGTCTGTTCAGCAAAATGATTATGATAATCCTTTTGCAACTGCAACATATAAAAGCTCTTCTGTTCTTGCGAGTATACAGGCAATGCTGCGTTTAAAAAAATGGCCTTCGCTTTCTCTGGGATATTATCCGAGTTATCAGCTCACCAAAGTAGGTGCTGACAGTTATTCCGAAACCAGGTATTATACTCTGATCGGAAACCTATCGCATCACTACCAGCTATTTAAAATACAGTTCTCCACTTATTTCGTATACAGTCAGTTTTATAACCAGGCCAGTGATTCAGGATTTGCCTATTTCAACTCCAGGAATTTTTTGGTAAGTCAGACCGCCTTTGTCCGCAATATGTCTTTCACACTAAATGGATCAGTAAGTGATAATGCAGACTACAGGATAGTTACCATCGAAAATAATGATCAGTTCACCATCAATAAGTTTTTGAGTATTGGTGGTGGCATCAAACATATCACCAATAGTTTTTATCACAACATTCAGTGGGGTTATTCTGGCAATCTCAGTTTTCGGTTTCCGAAGCTGGGTGAAATACAGTTTATGATGGACAAAGGCTTTCTTCCCGGATACAACCGACAATTGGTGGATAGCAAAGTTGGGCGATTAACTTATTTCAAAACATTTTAAACACTCAATTATGAGTACACGATTGTTAGCGCTGGCTTTTCTTCTAAGTTCACTGCTTCGGGTGCAGGCCCAGTTATCTGTGTCGCTGCACGAACCGCCTTCAGGTATTGTTCAAAAAAGTCAGCTATGGAATATGACCTTGATTTATTCCGGGGCTGCGTCTACCAATGCCATTATCAATCTCAGCCTTATCGACATTAGGGATAACCAGGTGTTGATGACAGGTATAACGAGGCCTTTTGCACTTAGCAAGGGTGTCAGGCAAATTAAAGCGGCTGACGTAGGTCCCATTGATTACAATTATTTATCAGGTGCATTTTTGAGTAGCGGGGTAGGTGATGCCTTTATACCGATTGGTAATTATCGTGCCTGTTATACGATATACTCGGGAAGCAGAGAATATGAAAATCTGCTGGCAGAAGAGTGTATCAATTTGGAAATTGCTCCTTTGAGTCCACCTCAGCTTAATCTGCCAGGTGATTCTGCAATGGTGGAAACGGCCTATCCGCAGTTCAACTGGTTACCACCTGCGCCGCTGAATTTGTTCAGTCGTCTTAATTACGATTTGCTGGTGGTTGAAGTGCAGGCGGGCCAGACCGCTCAGGACGCCATTCAGGAAAATCTTCCGGTATACAATGCCAGCCATCTCTTATTACCTGTCAATAATTATCCCGCATCGTTTAAAAGTCTGGATACCGGTAGAATTTATGCATGGCGCATCATTGCCAAGAATGATGAACAGTTTGCGGCACAAAGCGATGTTTGGACTTTTAGCATTGCCTCCAAAAAACCTGCTCCATTAGTTCCAGCACATATTGCTTATCTCGAATTAAAAACAGAATCCGGCATCAGTAATACGGCGCTTATTTCCGATCACACGGTGGGAATCAAATTCTATTCTTACGATAAAACGCGTGAGACCAGTATTCGATTCTTCAACGAAAATCATGAAGTGGTGAAGGAAGTAACCAGAACTCTGGAATATGGAAACAATTTTCTGGTGTTTAAACTGGAACACAGTTTTGAAACAGACAAAACCTATTTCATCGAAGTGAAGGATCTGCAGGGTGCTCCTTTCAGAGCGTCTTTTCGCATTACCAAATAATCTATCAATCAGCCTGAAGTAACCTATTATGATTGCACAGTTATCTAATCGCCATTCGCAAAAGATTGCCTGCCTGCTGGCGACCATCTTTTACACGTCGCTCATATTTCCAGGTGTAAGCAAAGGGAATATGTTAAAGCAAACCTTCTATGCAGGCAATGACAACCGGAGACATGATTATCGGTTATCCGGTACCGGTAGTGAACCTTCTGGCAATTTGTTTGGAAGTAATAGCCAGCATGCATGGGCCGGAAGCACTATGCCAAAACCAACCAAAAATACTTTCAACCATATTGGTGGTCCCGGACAGCCCGAGATGGCGTCTTTCAAACCGGTGGGCACAAATAATATGGTGAACTTATTTACAGGAGATTTCAGCTACAATATTCCCTTATTGGATGTTGGCGGTTATCCCATCAACATTTATTATGAAGGAGGCATCACCATGGAGCAGGAAGCCAGTTGGGTGGGCCTTGGCTGGAATCTGAATCCTGGTAATATCAGTCGCAACATGCGCGGGGTACCTGATGATTTTAACGGACAGGATACATTGACGCAAATGCAGATCATGAAACCCAATAAAACCTGGGGTCTGGGCATTGGTGCAGATTTGGAACTATTAGGAATTAAAGCACCGATCAAAGCAGAGTTGGGTGTGGCCTTCAATAATTATCTCGGACCATCGCTGGATCTTTCTTTGAGAGGAAATGCAGCATATAAAATTGGCAATATAGCTGGCAGTGAAAAAACACCCGCCAGTATGGGTGTCAATTTAGGTGTAGATATTAACTCAAGGAGTGGTACTTCTTTTTCCGCTGGAGTATCTCTTACAGGCAGTGCGAATTTCAAAAATAATTCCACCTCTTTTGGTGTGGGTTTATCCACGGGATATAATTCCAGAAGTGGGATAAAAGCACTACAAATTTATGAACAGGCGTCTTACAATTACAAGCAGGCGAAGTCAGGCGCAGAAAATAAAAGTAACGACAAGCATCTTACAAGTTATTCGCTAAATGAAAATTTATATTCAACCACGATCAGTTTTGCCAAACCCAGTTACACGCCTTCCCTCCGAATGCCGTTGACTAATACGGCCTGGTCGGGCCATTTTCAACTTGGTTTGGGAAGTTTTGGGGTGGCCGCAGATGTGGAAGCTGAAGTGTATGGGCAAAAGTCAGAAGTAGCTCCAGCAGATACTATGCTGAAAAAACCGATGGTTGGTTATCTCTACTATCAGAATGCGGCAAGTAATCCTGGTTGGGTAATGGATTTTACGAGATTTAATGATCGTGAAGTAACACCGAATACGCCAGTCATTTCCATTCCGCAATACAGTTATGATGTCTTCACTATTCAGGGTGAGGGAACGGGAGGCAGCATTCGTGCTTTCAGAAATGATTTAGGGTATGTACGAGATAATATCACCACATCTAAAGACAAGAATCTGAGCCTGGGTGGCGATATAGATCCGCCTGGCCATTATGGAGGCAATTTCAATACGGTCAAAACGCCTTCAGCTATTGGAGAATGGGGCAAAGGAAATAAACTCAGAAATGCCATTCAGTTTACTAACGCGAACGGCACTTTTGAAAATGTGTATTTCAGAAATCCAGGGGAAAACTGTGTTATTGACTCCAACCGCTTTATCCAGGTTGGGGGAACGGATCTTGTGCGGTTCGTGCTAGGCGGAAGTAATAATTCACCTACGATTGAACCGAAACTGCAATCCTACAGTAATTCCCTGAAACCAGGTATTATTACCGATCTCAGTACAAAGAAAGTTATAACGGAAAGGAATAAGCGAAGCCAGGTGGTTAATTTCCTGACTGCTGCAGAAACGCAACTGGTAGGATTGGATAAATACATACGCAGCTACGACAATGTTACTTTTTTAGATGTTGTAGCCGACACGTTGATCTATGAAAAAATTCCGAGAGTAGATGGCATTATCCGCAAAGCGCATCACATTTCTCAGATCAATGTCACTGAAAATAACGGAAGAAGATACGTATATGGGATTCCGGTTTACAATTTGACTCAAACCGATTTCACTTTTTCTGTCGACAATGCTTATTCGCAGATCCCCGATAAGGTGCTACTCAATCCCGCGCTAAACTATACCAATTCCAGGAGTGCATTGCTGACTGATGGTTCTCAAAGGGACGGCTACGTTCAGGTTACTACCACGCCGCCGTATGCCCATTCTTTCTTATTATCAGGTATTCTGTCGCCTGACTATGTAGATGTAACCGGAGACGGCATCAGCGACGATGATATCGGTGACGCCGTGAAATTTAATTACACCCGCATTAAAAATGGCAGTGACCGCGGCCATTACTGGCGCACGCCTCTAAGTGGTCCTGATTCTGCAAACTTTCATGCAGGTTCGCGCTCTGAAGTGAAGGATGATAAAGCCATGATTTCTTATGGCGAGCGGGAGTCCTGGTACCTCGCTTCTGTGGAATCCAAAACGATGATTGCTTTGTTTTATGTTTCCAGGCGTTCTGATGGCAAAGGCACAGTAGGACCAGCAGGGGGAATTTATGGAGGAGATTTTTTCGTGAAGAAACTGGATAGTATTGCTCTTTTTAGTAAACCGGATCTTAAGGCAAACGGACTTGCAAAAGCTAAAGCTATTAAAACCGTACACTTCGTGTACACATACCAGTTATGTCAGGGTACTCCGGACGATACATCCAGTATTTCGGGCAGTAAAGGGAAACTTACGCTGCAGAGTATTTACTTCACTTATAACGGCAAGACTCGCGCTTTTAAAAACAATTACAGCTTTTCTTATCTAAGTGCAGGAGTTGAGAATCTTACAGATAATCCGATTTATGCTTCTGGCTCCAGTGATCGATGGGGTACATATAAATCTGCCAGTTTAAATCCAGGCGGACTAAAGAACAATGATTATCCCTATACTATTCAGGATACAGCGCAGGCCACTACCGTTAATCAGAATGCGAGTGCCTGGATGCTAAAGAAGATCATACTCCCTTCTGGTGGTCAGCTGGAAATGACCTATGAGGCGGATGATTATGCATTTGTGCAGAACCGTCGCGCCAGTGAAATGATGAAAGTTGTGGGATTTGGAACCAGCAATGTGTATAGTGCTTCCAGCGACCGACTTTATCCCATCACCAACACCAGTGGAACTGAAAATGATTATGTGTTTATTCAGGTTCCGGTGGCTTGTAATAATGCTACGGATGTTTTCAATTTATACCTGCAGGGGATGACACAGCTCTCATTCAAAATCTGGGTCCTCATGCCTAAGGGGCCAGAGTTTATTCCATGCTATGCGAATTTTAGTGCCGGTAATTACGGAGTAGACGCGACCAATCACAATGTGATCTGGGTAAAGATGGATCGAATTGCCGGAAAAAGTCCGCTTTCTGTAACGACGTTGGAATATTTAAGGCAACAATTACCCGGGCAGGCATTTCCAGGTTATGATGTTTCGGGAGAACCGGCACTTAAGCAGGTTGGTGATATGTTACTGGCCATGCTCAACAGTCTTCGTGATGCATTCACTGATCCTATTAACGCTTTTCGAAAAGATGGTAAAGCCATGCATACGGATCTCACAAAATGTTTTGCACGTCTGAATGATCCTTTCGGCAGAAAAAAAGGCGGCGGTTACCGCGTAAAAACGGTCACGTTAAAAGACAACTGGAACACCATGACAGGACAGTTCACAGCCTCATATGGCCAGAAATATGATTATACAACGACAGAAAGTTTTAATGGAACTCAGCGCCAAATCAGTAGTGGTGTTGCTTCTTATGAACCATCCATTGGAGGTGAAGAGAATCCTTTCCAATCCATCATTCAGGTGCAGGATTACTTACCAGCAGGTCCCACTTCTTTTGGTGCGGTAGAGATGCCGGCTATGGATGCTTTTTTTCCTGCACCGTTAGTAGGTTATAGTAAGGTTACCGTGACTGCGATTAAGATGGATACTTCTACCGCCAAAAAAACAAGGTCAGGTATTGGCAAACAGGTTACCGAATATTATACCGCCAGGGATTTTCCGGTGTACACAAATTATACTCCGTTTGATGCAGGTAGTGTCAAAGAGTTTCACCAGGCTTCGACGCTTGCATTCTTCAACAAATATTCCTACGATTATAAAGCGCAATCACAGGGTTTTCTCGTTGCCACAAATGATATGCATGGCAAAATGAAATCCCAATCTTCCTATGCAGAAAATGATTCGCTGAGTCGCATCAGTTATACCGAAAATTTCTATCGCAATACCGGAACTAACGGTCTCAATGACAAATTCACTTTTGTTGGCAAAGACAATAGTGGCACTTCATACTCTGGCAATATGGGTATTGACATCGATCTGATGACAGATACCCGGGAATTTTCTGTAAAGAGCACCAGCCTTGAAATACAGGGACAGGTAGATATTTTCTATTTCGTTTTTCCCATTCCTGTGCCAACGATCTGGCCTGTATCAGGAACGGCTGAAAATATTTATCGTGCAGTGACTACAACCAAAGTAATAAATTATCATGGTGTGTTAGACAGTGTTGTTGTCATTGATAAGGGCAGCCAGGTGTCAACTAAAAACCTGGCATATGATTCTTATACCGGCGAGGTGTTGGTTTCGCGGAGCAATAATGAATTCAACCAGCCTGTATATTCAACGGGCTATCCGGCATACTGGGCATATGGCGGAATGGGACTGGCCTATAAAAATATAAATGCAACTTATACAGGGATCACTTTCAGTGATGGAAAAATCACTACTGCAGGATTTGATTTTTCTGTTTTTGAAAGTGGCGATGAAATCCTGGTGAGTTCAGCGACAACCGGAACGGGTTGTGATGCACAGATTGCTTCCGGTATGAAAAATCTAATCTGGGCTTTTGATAAAAATAAAAACAACACTTCTCTTATCACTACGCCGGATTTTATTTTCCTCGATGAGAAAGGAACACCTTTTACAATGAGCGCAGTGAATTTCCGGATCATTCGCAGCGGGCACCGAAATATGCTGGATCAAAAAACGGAAACAGTTACTGGCGCCGACAATCCTCTGGCAACGGGTAAACTCGTTTTTAATTCTTCCAGCAAAGTAATCAATGCGTCCGCTACAGAGTATAAAGAAAAATGGTTCACGGATAATGATGTCTTTAATCATCTAAGGCAGGTGGTGAATGCCTGCGTGATTTCCGAAGTTCCCGACAGTCTCGGTTATATGGAAAAAAGTATCAATCCTTACCTCAAAGGGTTGATAGGAAATTTTAAAGCTTATCGCAGCATGGTCTTTTACGATAGCCGCAAAGAATATGATTCGACTTCAAATACAAATATTGCTGCCAACGGTTATCTAAATAATTTCAAACTGTACTGGGATTTCAATGCGTCGAGCAATCTGGTTCCTGATTCCACAAGCACGCAATGGGTTTGGAACAGTCGCCTCAATCGTGTTAATGGCAAAAGCCTTGAATTGGAAACAGTAGATCCAAGGGGCGTGTACACTTCTGCTGAATATGGATATTACAAATCCATACCGGTAGCGATAGCTAACAATGCACGCTATAGCGAAATGTTTGCAGATGGATTTGAAGATTATGGATTTGGTGAAAGTCTTTATCCAACGACATATAATTTCAGGAATCGCCATCTCAATTTTGCAACTGCGAGCAATTGTTCTATTATCAATACCAGCAGCAGCAATTTTGCCGCACATACAGGCAAATATGTGTTGGCAGTCAATTCCGGAACTACGGCCATCTTACCTATACCTGTGCAACCGCAACCTGATAATTCAATAGTTCCGACGCTGACTCTGCAAAAAGATACCATTCAAAATCTAAGTACCCTCGGCGGCAATTATGCTTTTGCTACAACGGTACCACACGTGGTACCCGCAGGTAACCAGGGCACACCTACATTTTCCTCAACAAACGGTGGCTTCACTGTGGGTATTCTTCCGCTGGATACGATTTATTCCAGCAGCAATACGCGTATGCATTATTATACAATTTCCGGTTCTTTCTATATGAACGTGACGACAGCCAATACATACACTTTCAATACGAGCATGTCCAGTGCTTATAATCTGTCTGGCGTTACTGTTTATCAGCACAGCAACGGACTGGCAATAACGATTACTGATTTGCTCGGAAATGTGATCAATAATTACTCCTTCTCCCAGGACGCCTTTAATTATACGCAGGCCTCTTATAACCAGTATTTGTGTGCGGGCGTGTATTTGATCAGCTTCAGTGGAACTGAACTATATAATGCAACAAATAACGGCGCAACAGGCACAAATAATACTTATGCCTGGTCTTGTCCCGGAGTGACTACGCCAGATTATAAAAATCTCACTAAGGTTGGCGGCTGCAGTTTCACAAAGGCCATGTCTTCAGATGCTTCGATGCTCAATGGCCTATTTTCAGTACCGGCGAATAAGAAAATGGTTTTTAGTGCCTGGGTACACGAAAACTGTGGTGATCCTGTCAATGGTATTCCTTGTAAAGAATATACCTATTCCCATAACCAGGTTCAGCTCCAATTTGTGGGAGGTCAGCCTGCGCGGATTTTGAATCCTGTGGGTCCGATCATCGATGGCTGGCAGCGATATGAAGACACTTTTAAAGTATGGTCAACGACCAGCTCGATGAGTTTATACCTGGTCAATACCAGTACGACGCAGGTATACTTTGACGATATACGCATGCATCCTTTCAATGCAAGTATCAAAAGCTATGTGTATGATCCTGTAAATCTTCGGCTGGTCAGCGAGCTCGATGCCAATAATTACGCCAGCTTTTATGAATACGATGAAGAAGGTGTGCTGGTTCGAACGAAGATTGAAACCAAAGACGGCGTGAAAACTGTCAAAGAATCCAGAAGTGCTTTGCAAAAAATCATTCAATAATATTTCAACTATGAGAAGATTTGATTTGAAAAAATGCCTGTTGCTATTTATGGTTGGAACCGTATTTAATTTAGCTAACGTTTACGCACAATCGAAGGATACTGATAGCGGTTTTGCTTTTCAGGAATTTTCCAAACTGGGACAATTGTACAGGAGATTGCCGGTTCAGCTTGACATATCAATACGTAATCAGGGTACGCCGCTCAATACTGCCGAAGACACAATGCATACATCCATGCAACTTTATTATGACAAGCATGGATTTTTCATGAGCGCTGAAGGCATGGAGGAGATACTCAATGATTCACTTATGGTTTTAGTCAATCATCCGGCAAAACAAATAGTGATCTATCCAAACAGGCAACAGTTGTCTCAGCAAATGGAAAAAACGATAGCTCTTTTTTCCGTGGATTCTTCAAAGATAACAATGGAAAAACGTTACATATCACAGTGGAGGGATCTTGAAAATGATGTGCGACGCATTCTACTCAGGAGTCGGGAAAAAATTTCGGGAACTGATTTTTCTAAAGAAACGATAAGCATAGATTATTCGGCTTCATCTTACCAATACCTTTCATTCAGTCAGACTAAAGAGCAGCTATTACCTGTAGACGCTGCGGTGTATGCCAGCAAGGGTACAGATCCCACTTATGCAGGAAGATTATTGGCACGCTCCACTCAGGAAGGCAATCTGTATTTCCTCGTGAAAGAATTGACAACCACTTACAAGTTTGAAAAAATCGTTTACGATATCAAAAAGGCACCTGTCTTGCAACAGGATCGCATTGTAAAAAATGCTGATGGTAATTATGAGGCCACAAAAGGCTTTGAGGAATATAATGTGTCGCAGGAATTCTGAAGCAAAAACGAAAGCATTGCATTTTTTTGGCGCAAGCTTGTCGAGGATAGACTAAAGTAAAAAAATCCGTTTCCAGGGAATATTTCCAGAATAAAGAACCCCATTTCCGAAGCAGAGAGATCCAGCTGGGAGAAGATCAACCTAAAAAGAATGATTGACCATGCTACAAACAAAACGGCAAATTTTTAGAATCTATGGCATCGCTATTCTTGCCCTATGCCTGACCGTTAGTAATGGATGGAGCCAGGTAAGCATATCTGGTCCGACTGCCTGTACGCAGGGAACTTCGTATACTTACAACGTTCTGTATAATGGTTCGGGTACGGTCGTTTATAATGGAAATTACACATGGACAATTACTGGTGGAGTAGTGACGGGCACACAGAATACAGTGAAGTCTGGTGTATGTAGTAATGTTCTGTATTCAATTCCCGTGAGTGTGACCTGGAATTCACCTACTGGAAGTTTGAATATTGTGATTAGCCTGGGGAGTAAGACAATTAACATTACTGCAACGCCACAATTGACCCCAGGATCGCTTTCTCCGCAATCACAAACTATTAATTATGGCAACACTGCTACCATTACCGGCACCTTACCTACAGGGGGAGCTACGTCACCCAGTTATACTTATACCTGGATGACTTCACCCGATGGCACCAATTATACTGATATACCCTCGAGCAATACCCAAAACTATACTTCGGGTTCCCTGACCAGTCTGACTTATTATCAAAGAAGGGTTTTAGAAAATACGTCTGGCCAAACTGCTTATTCCAATGCCGTATGGGTGAATGTTTATCCGCAAATCACCAATACCATCAGTCCTGCCACGCAGAATTTGATCAGCGGCCAGAGCTCTGCCCAGCTGACTTCAAGTGTGAGCGGAGGTAATGGAACTTACACCTATCAATGGCAAAGTTCTCCACCCGGCGGAGGCAATTGGACGAATATTTCCGGAGCGGTGGCTTCTACTTACAGTCCTGGTGTCATGACTACTTCAACCTGGTATCGACTCAATGTCACCAGCAATTCAGCCACTGTCACGAGTAATACCGCAACTGTTACGGTGACTACGCTTCCATCGGGGGTATTGAGCGTCACCAACACCACTCCAAGTGGTAGTGGCTCGATCAATAGTTTGAGTGTTTCACCCAGCGGAGGAGATGGTACCTATACTTATGCCTGGTATTACTCCACGAATGGAGGAAGCACTTATACTCTACTCAGCGGTGTAACAACGTCAACGTATACTACCGGCGTGATTACCGCTACGACTTTATATTATGTGGCTGTAAGTTCGCAAGGCAATACAGCTAATAGCAATGTGGTCAGTATTACCATTCCTTCTGCTCCTTCAATTAGTAGCAATGCCACAACATTGTGTAATGGCGCTACGGCAACGCTCACAGCATCGGGAGGCAGCGGCAGCTATAGATGGTACAATGCAAGTAATACACTCTTAGCAACGGGCACAACTTACGCCACAACGGTTGCAGGTACTTACTATGCCGTTTCATACACTACTTACGGCTTTTCACCCAACAGCAATAATGTGGCGATTGTCACCCTCAATAGTCCGAATGCTGCAGCCATCACGGGTAATACCAATGTAGTGTTAAACTCCACGACCCAGCTTGTTGATGCAGTGGGAGGCGGCACCTGGAGCAGCAACAATGCAGGAATTGCCAAAACGGATGCCAATGGTGTGATTACCGGCGTGGCAACAGGTACGGCCACGATCACATACACGCTAACCAATGCCTGCGGCACTTCATCGCAGCAGTTAGGCATGACTGTTATCCCACTGTCTTCCCAGATTATGAAACTTGGTAAAGGAATTGATGACCCCATTATTACTGATACGATCTCCCTGGTTCAAAATACAGTGAAGACCACTCAGTTTACCCAGGACACTTTGTATTCTCAGGCGCACACCATTCGAAATGTGATCGCTTTGCGAGTGATTGAAGAAACTAATAAATTCATTCCGGGGGATTTCACGGCATATGTTGTGGTGAAAATAGAATATGGTCACTCAGCTTCCGATATTTTCCAGGTAGATTCTACACAACTAACAGTAACGTATACAAAGAATGCCGGTAATAAATATAATGCGATTCATTATCTCAATTTTAATAATGCCGAGTTTACCCGGGTGACTGTGCTACGCGTTAATGCACCAACTACTGTAAATTCTGTCTCTTTTGATACCAAGCAGGTTTTATTGCTGACGAATTCATTAATGGGTACCAGATTTTACGCTTTGGCGGACAACAAAAAACCGGTGCTGAGTTATACGACTCCATCCGGTGGAACAGTACCCGATGCGCTATCTGTAAACTGGGTTCATCCGATTCATACCAATAACAATGCAACGCAACTTGAGTGGACATGGCTGGAAAACGAATTGGCAGGTACTTATATCAATGGAAGCGTTTTTGACACAGCCCTGTTGTTCAAGAGTGGTGCTTCCAGAATTGATATTCCCGGGGGTGCTGCTGCTGGAAGTTACGCTATACCGTTAGTCTATGCTGGAATTGGGAAATTATTTTTCAGAGTCAGAGGGGTGAGTATTATGCCATCCGGTAGCAGGAGTGATGGCCCCTGGTCCGGGGTACAAACTTTTGCATTTAACGGACACAATGATAGTTTGAACTGGCAGATGCATACTGCATTTGCAGAAGAGGGCAAGCGCAAAACGATAATCCAGTATTATGATGGCTCTCTACGCTCGCGACAGACCGTGACTAAGGATAACTATACTCAGACCACCATTGTTGCGGAAAGCTTTTATGATGCGCAAGGAAGGGCAGCGATCCAGGTATTGCCTGCACCCGGAATGAAAAACATTATTGCGTATACCAAAAACTTCAATAAGTTTAACACCCAGCCCGATAACACCAATCCCCTCGATTATTTTGATTTTACCACAAGTACCTCAGGTAAATATGCAACATCTCCTTTGGATACTATGCGTGGAGCAAGTCTCTACTTCAGTGGTGCGAACCCCGAGAAATCGACTACTGCTTTTAATAAAAACATTCCGGACGCTAACGGTTACGCCTATGCGGCAACGCGCTTTACTCCGGACGGCACTGGCAGAATCCTGATGCAGGGCGGGGTGGGCGATTCGTTGCAGCTCGGAAGTGCACATGCTACTCGTTACTATTATGGAACAGCGGCCCAGGAAGAGCTTGACGCACTCTTTGGTACAGAGGTCGGCAACTATACACACTATTTTAAAAATATGATCCTGGATGCCAACGGGCAAATGAGTGTGAGCTATACAGACATGCACGGACGAAAGGTAGCAACGGCACTGGCCGGGCAGGGACCTAATGCATTACAGGCACTGAATATTGCAGATACTTCGCTATATAAAAATCAGGCGGGAAAAGTGATGACGCGCAATTTAATTGACAAAGGTTCGAACGTTCTAAAAGGCAATTCGATCGAGTCGGTCAATACCATTCTGGTTCCTTATAAAACACTTTACAGTTTCACATATAATCTTCCCAAACAAATTCTCACTATGCCCACCTGTTCGGGCACGGTTTCATACAACTGCAAATTTGATCTTCAGATTTCGATTAGTGATGAAAGTGGTGATACAAGTGCTTTTGTTTACAATTTCGCTGGCATTGACACCATCAATTGGACCAATGCAATCTTACTTCCACCGGGTTCTTACAACGTTCGCAAGACACTCACCATTAATCAGGACTCGCTTACAAAATTCCTGCAGAAATATGATACGATTAATGTGGGTCTCTGTAGGACACAGCAATTTCTAATTGATTCACTGGCGGCTGCAGATTCCTCAGCATCCGGATGTGGAATTGCTGCATCGCAACTGACTTGCAGCAGTTGCCTGGCTACTCTCGGAACCTATACTACCTACCTGAACAATTACGCCACAACCTTAGGCCTGACTGTCGGTCAACTGAACAGTTCACAACTCAACGATATTCGAAATCAATTTGTGAATGATTCCACTTTTTGTCAATCGCTTAACATGAATACCTCTCATACGCTGGACAATATACGCTTGCAAATGTTGGGAGATATGGCTCCCTATAGTGGGCAATATGCTAAAGATGTGGGCTCGGGAACGATGTATAACAAGTACAATATTTTTTCTTTGAGCGGTTCTTCTTATCCACAACCTTTCTATAAAACACCGCGCAATCAGGCTGGTGTGGCAGACTTTTATTACGATGCTTATGGAAGGATTGATTCTACAGTATTGCCCTCCATTTTAACAGGGGTAACCGGGGCAAATTTTGAATCGCAGTTTGTGAATTCTTGGGCAAGTTCGCTCTTGCCTTATCATCCTGAATTTGCCAAACTCAATTACGCAGTTGCCAATTTGCAAAACAGCTACAATTTTATGGATAGCGTGAACCAATCCGTGAGCCTGGCTTTCAGTCCCAATGCTTCTGATCCATTTTTCACTGTAGTCTCTACGACAACTGATAAAAATGCGATGAAAAAATTTACCGATACCAGCTGGCAGGGTGGTTTCAGCATGTGGCAGATTGCTTATGGTGATGTTTTCGGTTGTAAAACTTATCCGGATTCTGCGTCTAGGGTTCCCTGTTATAACGCAATGCCGAAAACCTTTGTAGTCACTGGAACTTCTATTAATCCCGGAACAGGTGCAGTGCCATTGACGGCTGCAATGCAACTTCAAGCCTGGAATCTATTTAAGAGCTCTTATACTCAGGCGCGTGAAGACATGGTCAACAGATATATTTGTTTGCACACCGATACGCTGGACAATAGAAACCTGATCAATCAGGGATACCGGATTTATTTCCCGTATGATAATGTACAGCAGGCCAGCAATAGTCAGTTTACAACCTGGTATCCCAACCAGTCTGGAGTCTATCCTACTGTTGGATTGAAAGATTCAGTGACTAAATACAGTAGTCATTGCGACAGCTATATTAATGGATGGAGACTCACGCTGCTACAGTGCCCTGCATTTGCTACAAAAATTCCGGATTCGACAACCAGGGAAGCGGTGATCGCCACCATTACAGCAAGAATGGCTTTGGTATGCGCATTTGGAACTGATGGTGCAAATCCGTTTGGTTCTTCTACAGTAGCTCCGGCTTACAGTGGTAATACATATACGAGCTTTGAACAGGTAATTAATAAAGTCTTGGACAGCTTGCTGATACCGAGAGATCAATTTTGTAATTCCTATGTGGTCGACTTTCCAAAACCATATGGCAAAAATCCAGTGGTGACTAAACAGTATGTGGCCGGTGTTGACAGTTGCACTTGTTCCCAGTTTAGCATCCTTCAACAGAAAATAACTAATGCTGGTTATAATGCTTATTCTTTGCCTAGTATTAATCAGTATTTGCGCACAATGTATCAGGATACGATTACTGCAGTATTGTACGCAGGCTTACAGCAATGTTATGTGGCCTTTAATTATGGCTGCCACCCGGATTCAGCAATTTGTACAGACAAGACAGGTACACATATGTGCTATTTTACCACCTGTCAGCAACTTTCCATCGCACCCCTGGTAAGTCCGCAACCACTACCGCAGTACCTTACCTGTGGATTCAGTGATAGTAGTTACAGTTGTTATAATTGCACAAGCTTCAAAAGCTATGATACAGCGTTCTTTTCAATATTCGGAAGACATCCTGTATTTACAGGAACCATAACCAATGATACGGTGCTGGCATATAATGACCTCTTCGCAAAATTTGTCAACTACAAAACGGGTCTTCAACATAACTGGCAATTCTACAGTGATAGATTTAATACCTATGGTTGTCCCATCGGTGGCATTACAGGAACGGGAAGTGGATTGTCAGTTTGTATGAATACAATTCCGTTGAACGATACTACCGGTCTCGTGCAAGCGCAGGCGCCTTGTCAGGTGGTCAGAAACAGGGCAACTGTGAAAGCTGCGGTCATGTTCGATGCCATTAATCAACAACTCATAGCGGATTTTAAAGCAGCTTATGTATCCAAATGTTTATCGGCAGCAGAGATTTTCAAAGTGACGGATACGGTAAAAGAATACCATTATACTCTTTATTATTATGACCAGGCTGGGAATCTTGTCAAGACCGTCTCTCCCAAGGGAGTCAATCCGATCTACCGACAAAGCTTTATAGACAGTGTTGAAAATTTCAAAAATGCCGGATTGACACTCACGCCATCGCACAGTTTAGTGACGCGCTATTGTTATAACAGCCTTAATCAAATTATCATTCAAAAATCTCCAGACGGAGGAACCGTGAAATTATGGTATGACAGGTTGGGACGGATCGTTGCAAGTCAGAATGCAAAGCAGGCTGTTTTGGGTAACGTCTATAGCTACACGATGTATGACTCCCTTGGCAGAATGACACAGGTTGGACAAATTACAGGAGGAACTGCGATGTCGGATGCAACAGCTAAAAATGATGCGAATCTGTTGACCTGGTTCACTAACGCAACTGCTTCAAGATCTCAAATCACAGTCACAGTTTACGACACAGCTTACGGTCCAACTAACGGAGTGGCTTTGGGTCAATCGAATGTGCGCAGTCGCGTAAGCTATACCCAACAATTTAATAATGCGGCTGATGTTTATCCGGCCAGTGCAACGTATTACAATTATGATATTCATGGAAACATCGATACTGTTCTTAAAGATTTTGGAAACAGGGCAGGCGTTATTAATGCAATGAATCTTGGCAACGACCGCTTCAAAACGATTGCCTATTGTTATGATCTGATTAGTGGAAAAGTAAATTCAATGTCTTACCAGCCTGGTCAACCTGATGCTTACTACCAACGATATCTCTACGATGCGGAGAACCGCCTGACTGATGTTTATAGTGGAAGGGATAGTGTGATGCTTCTATTATTTACAGAGCGTGAAGCACATTATACCTATTATAAGCATGGCTGGTTAGCGCGCAATGATCTTGGTCAATTGCGGTTGCAGGGTATCGATTATGCCTACACTCTTCAGGGATGGATCAAAGGTGTGAACCCTGCGATGGGGGGAACGCTGACAAACGGCACAGACACAAGCGAAGGATTTCCAGTGGCTGCCGACGTGTTTGGCTACAGTTTAAATTATTATAAAAATGATTACCGGGCCATTGGTCTGCCGCCTCAAACGACCAGTATAATGGCTGCTTTAGGCGCTAATGCTGCACCGTTGTATAATGGAAATATCGCAGCTATGGGTGTGAACCTTCCCAAACTAGGCACTACAAAATTGTATAATTATCATTATGACCAGTTGAACAGGATGGTGGCGATGGATGTATACAATGGCCTGGTACCTGCTGCAGGAACTTTTACTCCGGCGTCAGTGACGGATTATCAGGAACGTGTAGCCTATGATGCGAATGGAAATATTCTTTCTTATTCAAGAAACGGAGACGCTTCTCGAACGGCGATGGATAATCTGACGTATACCTATAAACCTGCTACCAATCAACTCGACAAAGTAGTAGATGTGGCTGCGGACGCCAGCGCGGGGAATTATCCGCTGTATAATGATTTGAAACAAGGTCAGGCAGGCGCGAACTATCAGTATGATCCCATGGGAAACCTGATCGTTGATAATAGTGAAGGCATCACCAATATCAGCTGGACTGTTGCAGGAAAGATCAGCAGTATCACCAAATCGGGGGCAGTAATCCGCTACGTATATGATGAATTGGGCAATCGGATTATGAAACAGACTGCTGCAGACACCACGATTTATGTGCGCGACGCTTCCGGCAATGTCATGAGCGTTTATGTTAAACCTGCAGGTGGATCGCTGGTGCAGAGTGAAATTGATATATATGGTGGTAAACGGATAGGTATGTCTCTCCAACATGTCGCTACCACCGACACCTTATTCCTGGGTGGAACTTTCGGAAAGGCCATCAGAGCGGTATTTACAAGGGAGGAAAAAATCTTTGAGTTAAGCAATCACCTGGGCAATGTTTTGGTGACAGTGAGTGACCGCCGTGTGCAGATAAGCGCAGGGGGGACGACTGTGGATTCATATGCGGCGGATATCATGACGGCATCGGACTATTACCCATTTGGTATGATAATGCCGGGCCGCAATTTCACTTCGGGTAATGATTACCGTTACGGATTTAATGGAAAGGAAAAGGACAAGAATGCCAGCAGCCTCACCGAATACGATTACGGATTCAGGATCTATAATCCAGTTTTAGGAAAATTCCTGAGCACAGATCCTCTCGCAAAAGCCTATCCCTGGTATACGCCTTATCAATTTGCCGGGGATAAACCGATCATGGCTATCGATATTGATGGCATGGAAGAAAAAGTAATGATCATGGTCTCCAGCTCGGAAACCAAGCCGACTAACTGTCCGCAAACAGCAGTAAGCGTTTTTGATCAGATGAAATCCCGCAATGATGCCGTCAATGCAATCCTTTCATTGTTGCAACTGGAAGACTTGAAAAGACCGAAGGAACCAATGAGCGTTGTAGAATTTGGTACTTGTGGGGAACTTACTGTCAAAGAAAAAAGGGAGATCATTGAGCAAACTGTAAGTGAGTTTATCGTAAAGGTTAGTGCAAACAAAACGCGTACTCGTGATTTCAATCCCAATACAGTTACAGATACTTATACTGAAGTCTACGATTTCAATTATAGTTTGCTGGGTAATAAAGAAAAAATTGATGAGATTAAGAAAGCCATCAAGACAGCGACCACGGTTATTGAATATGCAGATAAATACAATGAAATAACCAAGAAACTGCCGATGGTGGAGAATATTGCTCCGGGTTCCTCGATAGTGGGTCATCTTTTGGAAAAAGATGATCTGGGTGTTGCCAAGGATATCGCAGAAGTATTAGTTAAAAAAGCGCTGCCCTATATTGGCAAAAAACTTCCGTCGTTTGCACCGGTTGCTACCTTCTTATTGAGCAAGCCCTTTACAATGACGCTAACAATGACCTTCGCAAACTCTGCCCCGGAATATCATTTTGATGAGATTAAAGAACAAAGGACGGATGAATTGAAAATGCGAACGATTGGCGCTCTATTGTTCCTCTTTGAAAATAACAATAAGCCTTATGTTAAGCAGGGAACCGATATTCTGAATTATCAACCCAAGCCGGCCGTTGACAAAACTTATGTGGCCCCGAGCAATAATTTCAACCGGTAAGAAAATATGATAAAGAAAACCCTTTGTGAGGCTGAAGCCTCCAAAGGGTTCTTTAATTTTATGACAAAACAAAGTGATGATTTGGTTATTTTTTTATCATAAATGAAAAGCATGAAATTTTTAAAGTCCTCAATATTGTTTGGCCTCCTTTGCCTTTCCTGTTCGAAGCCTCCTGGTTTTTTAATCATGCCAGACAGTTCCATGGAAACTACTATAACAAAAGGAACACGATTAAGCATAGAACCGAAAGCGCAAATTAGTCGCAATGACCTCATCGCATTTTATTTACCAGCGGCTTCTGAGATAACATGCAGACGCGTCGTTGGAATTCCTGGAGATAAAATAGAAATTAATAAGGGTGTTATTTTCATAAATAATCATCGGTTTGATCGGCCTGCCTCAGGCAAGACTTTGTATTCCGCTTATTGTAAGGACTCTACGCGTTTGAATTTGCTGAGCGCATATGAACATAAAATTTATAATGATCATTATTGGATGGTTTATGTAACTAAAGACCAGTTGCAACAAATATTAAATCAGCACCTGACTGATTCCATTCATGAGCTGGGTTTTGATTCTACATATGCTTATCGGGAAATTATAAGAACTAATACTTCAAAGGGATTCAATCACTATTATTTTGGTCCCATATTTCTACCTAAAATTGGAGACACCCTGACCGCCGACAACCAGGCGCTCATTAATCATTATATGCCCATAGCATCGGATGCTTATGTAGTAAGTGAAAATTATTTTTTCTGCATTGGGGATAAATTTTCGGATGCGATGGATTCCAGAGTTTTTGGCCTCGTCCCCAAATCTAAAATCCTGGGCATTGTGAAAGAATATCAAAAGCCCAATCCAGCAAACAGTAATCTCTTATTTAAGACGCTTCGTTTTTTGAGTCCATTTTGGATATATTGCACTATGCCTGTATACAGAACTTTTTCAGTATTGCAAGTCATTCTGGTCTCCATATTAAAAATTGCCTTTCTTTCGGTAGCAGCTTATGCATTATATCATTATCCGGAAAATCCTGTCGTCTCAATCATTGTTGCAGCTTTTGGCATATTGGCTTTTTTGGTCACAGGTTCAGATGAAATCATTGTATATAAGGATGCAGTGGAATATCGCAGTGGAAGTATACTTAAAAGGTTTCGGGAAAAAAGAGTATTTAAGATATCGGATATTCGCTCCGTAACCGCAGACGGATTATATGATACGGGTTTTGAACTGGCCAAAGGTTCTAATCCTGCATTTACATCATTTAACAAAGTAGAAATAACTCTTAAGAATGGTGAAGTTTATAAATTTCAGACACCTATTTACATCAGTAAATTAAAGAAAGCAATCGCGGAGATCGGAAAACTAATTCAGGATTAATAGTGCCTCATTATTTTGATTGCTTTGATTTTGTTGTCATTTGTTTTTTTTCAAAGTGCTTTCGTACCTGAAACTTCATTCCTATATTTTGTCTGGAAAGAGACAAAATAATCAAACAATATTTGTAATGAAATAAATGATGAAATTGAACTCTTTTGCAAATCAATAAGGAAGCGCATTTCAGGCAACTTGCAAATTTTTACCTCATTATATTTTTTTAATTTATTTCGTTGTAACTTCTACACACTTAGAATGTGGTGCCGGATGGCTTTATTATTGAAATCAAAAGAAATCAGGTAAATATTGGAAATGTTCAACTAAAGAACTTTCATTATAATAAACGTGCACACATACTATGAGACACTTTATTCATCTTCAATTGTTCCTGATATTAATAGTCTGTCAGATTTCATGCGGACATGAAAGCAGTAAACCTAATGCCAACACAATCGCCAGCACCAAACCCAATCCCACCATTGAGGAGTACCAAGACAGCGTTGAGTCATATACAATCAATGTAAAAGGCGACAGTGTGGCTTACTTACATTGGGCCGCTAATGATGAAATTACTGGAATAGCAAATACGGCATTTGGCGATCTGGATAGCATAGTAAAACGAGGATATATTCGGGTGCTTGTTCCCTACTCAAAAACATATTACTACGTTGAAGGAATGAAAAGATATGGCCTGGCTTATGAATTGGTCAGTCTTTTTGAGAAAGAACTGAACAAAATATTAGGGTATAATCCTCCAAAGATTCGTGTCATTTTCATCCCGGTGAGTCGCGTACACATTTTGGAATTATTAACGAGTGGGCATGCAGACATGATTGCATCCGGATATGCGATAACTCCGGAAAGAGAAGAGAAAATCGACTTTTCAATACCAACGGTTACCGGCACAAAAGATATTCTTGTTGGCGGTCCCAATTCGCCGCCCATTCATTCAGTTTACGATCTCGCTGGTCAACATGTATGTGTACGCGAAAACACAAGTAACCAGGCTTCCCTTATTAGACTTAATAAAATTTTAGAAAAAGCTGGTCGCAAACCTATGCATATTGACTTATCGGACCCCTATTTTGAATCAGAAGATATTCTTGAAATGGTAAATGAGGGAATGATGCCTTTCACAGTTGTTTCTGATGATCTTGGAAAACTTTGGAACAGTGTATATACCAATCTCAAGGTGTATCCAGAAATTGCTGTCGATAGTAACGTCTCTTACGGATGGGCAGTTAGGAAAAATTCCCCGCAATTAAAAGCCGTGATCAATAAATTCATCAGCACGATAAGTAAGGGAACATTGGCTGGAAATATGATCTATAATAAATATCTAAAAAACACTGCGCGTTTAAAAAATGCGCAAAGCAAAGAAGCATTGGCGAATCTAAATAGATATAAAGCTTCCTTTCAGCATTACGGTAAGGCTTTCTCTATTGACTGGTTATTGTTGTCTGCCCAGGCATTTCAAGAGTCACAATTAAACCAGCAAACAGTGAGTCATAAGGGCGCAGTCGGTGTAATGCAATTGCTACCTTCTACAGCCGCACAGCCCCCAATAAACATTTCAAATATTAGAACTGCTGATAATAATATTCATGCGGGTGTAAAATATATGCGATATCTATTGGATCAATATAATGCAAAAGATCAAATGGATTCGTTGAATGAACAACTTATTGCTCTCGCAGCTTATAATTGCGGACCGGGAAATGTGAGGAAATTAAGAAGAGAGGCCATTGAAAGAGGGTTGAACCCAAATATTTGGTTTGATAACGTAGAAATATTAGCGGCCCATCATATTGGAAGAGAAACAGTCCAGTATGTGAGCAATATTTACGTGTATTATAGGTCTTATCAGGCGCTTCAACGTTATAAAGAATATAGAGAAAAGGGCCATTCAAAGAGATGAACGCTTGCTGGAGAGATGAAGTCTCCACAGGCCAAAGACGAAACGAGCTCGAACGGGCAAAAAAGGATTTCCTGGAGAGATTTGGACGTGGGGGCCCTAAGTGCAGAGGTTTCTATGGCCATACTAACAGATAAAGACAACCGAGAAAGACTAAAGAGCCAGCTCATAATAAAAATTGTTTGTTACGTAAGATTTACATAACCATTTTCTATCTACTTAAAAAGCTTTTGTAACTTACATTGACAATTCTCCGAACCCGATTCTTACCCATTGTCTCACCTCTGGTTTACAAAGTGCTGAAAGATTTCGTCGAAATACCTAACCTCTAATTCATCCAAAGATGAGGGTTATTCTGCTGAACTGGCTAACTGACTCTTTTAAGAAAGACAGCATTATTTGGCTGCTGATTTCGGGGGTTATCGGAGGTATAGTAGGCGCAGCCATCAAATCTTTTTTTGAGGAAGTCGTCAATCCAAAACTTCGGGAACGTCGTGTTATTAAAAAGGTCGTAAATAAATATACGCTACCTCTTATTCGTTCTGCTGATTCTTTGCAGGGTAGAATTATTAACTTCTTGTGGGGAGTAAAGCATGAGAATTTTAATTTTTCAGATGACCAGCAATACAGACTAAGTACACTTTACAGCTTTGCACGGTTCCTCGGGTGGGTGAGAGTGCTGGAGGAAGAAGTCTCATTTCTTAATTATGATACAACCAACCAGACAAGGATATTTAATATACGTTTGAATACCGTCTTCAAAGCATTTACGAGCACATATTATTTTCAGGAGGATGGATCAAAAAAGGAGATTTTTACGGTGTACAGGAGTATTCTCACAGGCATCGGAGATATTGTCGTTTTGAAGGAGGAAGGAATCAGGTACGTGATGGGATATGCAGAATTTGTTTCCAGGTTTGATAAAGACAAAGATTTTGCAAAGTGGTTTGATAATCTGGAAAAGCTTTTCAAAGATATTGAGGCAAAAGAATCCGATACCAGATGGGACCGCCTCCTGATTATTTATGCGCATCTGAATGCACTGCGATGGTTTCTTGACCCTTCAACAAAAAGGGGCAATAAGCCTCGTTTTGATTTGCACTACTTAACAAGTGACAGCGCGCAGAAGAAGATTCAGAAAGAATTGGAAAAAGCGGGGATCCCTTCAGATATCATTAGATGGCCCGAAAAAAATGAGGAGTCATGAACCGCGATGAGCCAAATATTGTGAACCAGAATGCGGAAGCATATTACGTGGTATGGGCCCGCACAAGAGATCGCGCAAAGAATGCACTTCAAAAAGAAGCAAGAGCAATTGTCGGGGAAGCGGAGAAAAAACTGGGGGGCATATCAGTCATTGAGAAAATGATTATTAATGATGCGTCCATCGGAATCCCTGAGCTTACGGGCGAAAAAGCATTTTTATTTTTTACTGAGATCGCCCGGGGTTTAGAAGAGAGGCTTGAGCTGTACTGCAAGAGATACTCAACCGATGCACTGGTTCTTCACTACCATCGCGACATTGCATGTAATATTTTCGCTGAAACAGAACCTGAGTATTTAATTTTATCTCACCAGCTGCATATCAGATTTAACCGGGCCGTTGCAGCATACGCAATCGATGACAATACCGTTCTCCCGGATGAGCTTGGTACTTACAATTTCGAAATTACAGATGAGTTTGCAGTAGATATGCACGTAATCCGTTCACTTTGTCTCTTAAAGGAGAGGTCTTTGAACAGCCGGAGAAAGTGTTTGTATGGGGGATTTGTAACCTTTGACGAAAATGCGTTTCCACGAATTATGCTGCCCGCCCATGAGGAACACAGACTGAAGATTTTTTTAGACAGGGCACGCGGCGGTTCAGGTATCTTTTCCAGGGTAGGATTTTCTCTGCCGTTTATTAATCCCAGGACAGACGCTCTACCGACAAATGATGATCGAGGATTTTTTTTGACATTTCCTTCCAGGTTTTATTGGAACGATCCTTCCGATGCCCCCCAATACGAACTGGTATCTGATGTGAGGCTGTATACGTTTGCATTAGTAGATATCAGAAAAATCAAGGACATTTTAAAATTCTTTAGTGAACCAATTGAATATACCTGGGGCGTTCCGGCCGATGAAATTGTCTCGGTTACATTTATGCTGGCCCACTTTGCACAAAAGATTTTATTTGAGAGTGGTGAGGCGATTTTCAGATATGAGATGGAGACCAAGGCTGTCATCTCAATGGAGACGTTAGATGCCGAGTCATATGTGAGTGCCAATTTATCTTATGCAATGAAAGAGATTTGCGGAAAGGAAAATATTTCTGATCCTTCGCAAATTGTAAGACGGTTTTTGTCAAGGTTCGCGCTCCCGGAAAAAATAAAAGAAAAAAAGAGCGATGCTGAATCTTCACAGGAAAACTCAGCAGATGAAATGCTGGTTCCATTTCTTTTCAGAGCCGATGATAAACTTCTTATTGATATGGCCATGATTCCCGCATTTTTTTCTTCACTGGCCAATGCACTTGAACTTTCATCAGCAGGGCTTGAGAAAAAGGGGTTCATATTTGAAAACCAGGTCCGGGATTTTATTTCATCAAATGACAAGGAGATAAAAGTGATTTCATCGATGGAGCGGTCATTTAAGGAGAACGGGATCGTAGTAGGTGAGGCCGATGTCGTCGTACAGAAAGAAGATACGGCTTTTCTCATCGAATGTAAATCGCACCGGGCGAAGAGTACAGATCAGTCTTTTTCGTTTAACCATGCCCGACAGAGATTGCGGAGTTTGGAAGAGTGGGCGGGGCAGGCCCACAGGACAGCAGCCTATCTGGCAACACATCCTTCCGGGAAAAATCATGTCGTACCGGGTGATATCAAATGGATCATTCCCATTGTCTGCACACCCATGATCGAATACGTGTGGAAAGACGATAAGAATTTGTTCCTGATCAAAGATGAACTTCCGATCAACATGACGACGAACGAAATTTCAGAATTCATTAATTCGGAAAAATGGAAAAACAATCCGGGGATTCAAAAGTATGAAGTTGAAAATTATGTAGTCCTCACTAATCGTTCAATCGAACTTTTTGAAAATGGTTCTCTAAAAGAGTCTTTGGATTTACTTGAAAAGATTTTGTCTATATGTCCGCTTGAAAGAAAGTTTGAAATTTATGATAGAATGGGTTTAGTGTTGAGAAAGATGGGAAGAAGTGAGGAAGCTGTCGCGGCGTACAAAACTGGTCTTGAGTTAAACAGTCACGATCCTGAATTACTGGAGCATTACGGCATCTCCATGTACTACGCCAGGAAATATGAGGATGCGATCGACGCGTACCAAAAAGCGATTAAAATAAAAAAATCACCATTCTTATATGTTCACCTGGCCAATTCACTGGATGCAAGCGGGAAATTTGATGAAGCCATTAACGCGTATTCAGAGGCGATCCGGATGAATGCGAATTATGCCCCGGCTTATTACAATATGGGAGTCGCATACCAGGACGCAGGGAATTCAAAAAAAGCAATCGAGGCCTACAGAAAAGCTGTCGAGCTTGAACCGGATTATGGAAATGCTTTTAATAATCTGATCATTTTGCTGAGGGGAAAAAGAGAGTACCGTGAAGCGGTGAAATTATGTTACCAGGTTCTTGAGGCCCTGCCGGAGAATTTGGATGTATATTATACAGTAGTGGAGGTTCTAAAAGAAGCGGACCGGATGGACGAAGCCTTCACGGTTTATGGAAAGGCGCTGCATATTGAGGGGAGACTGGAAGAGGCCGTCAATTATTTGGCGGAGGCAATCAAAATGAATAAAAAAAATTTTGATGCGTATTATGAGTTGGGGCGAGTACTGAGGCACGGCAATAATTTTCCGGATGCGATCGAATCATTAAAGCGAGCATTGAAAATAAATCCGAAAAATGCGCCGGCGCTGATTGAGTACGGAATCTGTCTTTGTGAGGCGGGCCAATTGTCTGAATCCTGGGAGGCATTGAAGACTGCATCGGGATTAAAAATTGAAAGCGTTAAGACGAGAAGGAGTTTAGTCGGGGCGGTGAATAACCTCGGAAATTCTTTTAACGCTCAGAAAAAGTATGAAGATGCAATTAAAGCACATAGGTTAACAACCACGCTCGACCCACATTATGCACTCGGATTTTATAACCTTGGCAATTCGCTTGGCTATGTGAATAAATATGTGGAGGCCAGTGATGCATATACCCAGGCAATAAATATTAAGCCGGACTACATGCAGGTGTATAGTAATCTGGGGGCACTTCTGTATAAGACGGGACAATACGATAAGGCTGTGGTAAATTTAAGGAAGGCGCTCGAACTTGATCCGAAGGATGCCATTTCAATTTTGAGTCTTGCTTACAGTTATGCTAATCTGGGCTTCTTTAAAGACTCTGAAGAATGGTTTACAAAGGGCATGTCGATTCTAAATGCCTCTGAAATTCCGAATATTGATTTAAAGGAAAAAATGGAGACGGGATACTCAATACTTCGCAAAATGCGGGAAAATACTGTAAGCATGAATATCTCAGACGTCGTAAAGTGAGCGACTTCAAAAAATATTAAAAAGAATTAAAAACGTAACGAGTGAGAAAGGCAATCAATCTTATTACGATGCAAAGAACAATAGAAAAATGGAGATTGTACGTTCTTCAAGCCCTCGTCTAATAATTGAGAAAATGTATTGGCAATTGGTCAAAGAACAGGATGAATTCCTAAAAGAGGTGTTGACAAGGATTACATACAAGATCAAAAAATTCATTATCTGCAATTAAACCGGCTGCCTGTTCCACATAAACATAAAATTAGTTTTTCACCTAATTAAAAATTCTTCAAAGCGATCAGTTTCACTGCAGCCTATTTGCTCCATAACTTGCTTGAGCTGTGCCTTTAAAACACTGATGATATGATCCCCACCTTTTGTGCCGAGAGCACCAACGCCATACATAAAGGGTCGTCCTAAGAAGGTAAAGTTAGCGCCACAGGCTAAAGACCGTGCGATATCTGTACCCGATCTCAATCCACTATCCATCATCAGGTGTGTTTTGCCTTTGTGTGTTTTTACAAGATTTTGCAACGACCGGATGGACGATTCACCTGCATCAATTTGGCGGCCTCCGTGATTTGAGACAATGATGCCATCTATGCCTAATGAAAGCGCTTCTTCAAGGTCCTGAGGGTTCACAATTCCTTTTAAAACCAATGGTCCTTTCCATAGATCCCGGATAGGTTTTATCCGCTCGAGATCCATGCGGCCTGAAAAGGTATCATTCATGAACTGACCTAATTTTGCCATGCTTAATCCCTTCGGCATATAGGGTTTAAGTGTTTTGAAAGACGGGCCACCGGCCTGCAGGGTACGTATGCCCCATGTTGGCTTACTAATCATTTGGAAAATATTTTGCCAGTTCATTTTAGGAGGCATAGCCAACCCGTTTCTGATGTCCCTCGGGCGAAAGCCAAAAGAAGGTACATCAACCAATACTACTAAAACGCGCATGCCTGCAGAATTTGCCCTTTCTATTATGTCCTTGCGCATTTGTTCGCTTTTGGGATGATAAAGTTGAAACCAGGCGCTACCTTCGGAGACTTCAGCAATCCTTTCAATGCTAGCGGAAGACACTGTGCTAAGTATAAAAGGTATATTATGCTTTAAAGCAGCTTTTGCAAGTATTTCAGGGGCATTGGGCCAAATCAATCCCTGCAGACCAATCGGCGCTATTCCAAACGGAGCCTCATAAGTATGCCCAAATAGTTCTGTACGCATGATCGGCTCTTTGAATTTTCGCAGATAATAAGGCATTAGCTGAAGCGCCTGTAAATCCTCGGTATTTCGGTTGAGGTTGACGTCGTCATTACACCCTCCGTCCAGGTATTCAAAGGCAAATCTCGGTATCCTTTTTTTCGCTTTTCTCCGGAGATCGCTGACTGAAGGGTAACGAGGATTAAAACTAATGGTGATTTCTTGCTGTTTCATGAGATGAGTTGAACATTTTTATCTGAGATGAATACTTAAACCTTAAGCGTGGTGCTTTGGTTTTAAAGGCGTCAAAATAATATTTTTAAAAGACACCTTCATCCTGGATCCGCCATGAATTTGTAATCCAATCTTACCTTGAGACGCATACTCATTCGGAGGTTCGGTATAGTCTACCGTTTGTACACCATTCAACAGAATTCTGATTCTCCGGCCGCTACAGATGATTTGATAGTGATTCCAGTCACCTTCGTGTAAGATGGTCTTTACAATATCCTGGTCTGCCTTTGCAATTATAGAATTACGTCGCGTCTCATCGTAAATACTGGCCCAATAACCTCTGCCCATGTCTACCTGGTAACCAACCATCTCATTTAATGGAGATACCTTATTCCTTTGCGAATGCACCTGCACACCGGAATTGACAAAACCAGTGTCCCCTTCTAATTTAAAGTCTAGGTCCAAAATGTAATTTTTATAGTCCTTTCGGGTGCAAAGAAAATCATTCTGACTGTGGCGGACACTTACGTCACCCGCAGCCAGTATCCATCCTTGTTCTATCCTCCAAAGGGAGGTATCTCCTTCCCATGAATCCAGGTTTTTCCCGTTAAAGAGGATTATCGGCTTTTGCGTTTTGTGCGCCAGGCAGCAGGATGAAATTAGAAACACCAGGAACAGGTGTAGAAACTTAATCATAAAAATATATGGAAACAAATGAGGTTATACAAAAGGAAAAGTAAATCACAATTGTAATCTAAGTATGCTGTACACAACCGCAGGCAATGTCACTTTTGAAACATCTTTAAAACGGATCTAAGTAAACAAAATCCAAAAATATGCCCAGGCGCGGGAAACAAACAGATATTACATTGTTCGCTGAAGTCAAAAAATACATTGAAGATTTTGAAGCAATGGTAGCCAGCGGTAGAACTGGAACTGAGGCCATGAGTATGATGAAGTCACTATATCCTGCACATTAATAAGCCGAAGATCTATTATCAAATTATTGTAACGATAGTTGATTCAGGACAACAATTCATTTAACTTTTTCTGCTGATTCACTGGAGCCGTATTGGTTTAACTGAAATCCCGAAACATTTCCTTTATTGTCAAACAAAAAATGAATTTTTAGAAATGAAGAAGTGGCGTAAAAATCCGTTTCAGATGCTGCCAGTAATTTGATAGTGAAATTCCCTGCACTCGCTGTTAAAGAATCATGTTCCACTTTCATATTTACGATCATTCCACCATTTAGTTTGTAAGAGCCAGAATATTTCTCCAATATCGAAGCGGAAAGCTTAAGAGAGGGGCGTTTAAATATAAACTGCAAACCCCTTGCAAAACCTTCCCCTTTAGTTCCTGAATGTCCTGTATTTTCAAGAACCCTGCTTTCTATTTGCAGATTTGAATAGTTACGGCCACCTATAAACGAAGCGAGTTTTTCAAAAGCTGGCGCCGAGGTCTCAACTCCACCAACACACATAAATAATTTAGCGGGCTTTGTCGGCCTGCCTGCAAAATATTGCTCTTCATATTTGTTCAAAGCCTGGTTGTCCCACATGAATGCGGGACTTGCCGCCACAAATCGATTAAACATTTCAGGATGTGTAAACAGCGAATATATTGTGAACAATCCCCCGAGTGAACATCCCATTAAAGTTCTATCCGATGAATCAACCCTGTAATTGGCTTCAATAAGAGGAAAGACTTCTTTTTTTAATACAGCTAAGAAATTGTCTGCGCCTCCACTTTGTGGAGTTCTTATATCACGGGTTGGAGTATAGTCCCGCACGCGTAAACTATCGGGTTTTGGATTACTGCCTCCCCAGGTTATACCTACTATTATCAATTCCGGAATAAATCCATCAAAATATTGCTGACCATACAATGCAGTTACCAGTGGGAAATCCCATTGGGAATCCATTAAATAAACCACCGGATATTTTTTATTGCTTTTATCATATCCTGCGGGCAGCCCTATTTGCAAAACATATTCCTGTCCTTTTACAATATCAGAAGTAAAAACTCTTTTTTGAGAACCGGGAATTGTGATTTCTTTTGATTGACAAATGGCAGCAGCAGCCAGTGATACGAATAAGAAAACCAAACTATATTTTTTCATAATGATCACTATTCTGATACTTTCAATTCTCCGTAAGGATCTATCGTTTTAATTAAACCATTTTTATCGTGAGTTAGTTTAGTAACTTTTATGCTACGCAAATGAGTGATTCCTTCGCTTAAGCTACTATCGTGATAAAATAAATACCATTCACCATTGAATTCAATAATGGAATGATGTGTTGTCCAACCCACAACAGGATTTAGAATTCTACCTGCGTACTTAAACGGACCGTAAGGATTGTCTCCAATAGCATAGCAAATAAAATGTGTATCGCCCGTAGAATAAGTAAAATAATATTTGTCATTGTATTTATATACCCACGAAGCTTCAAAAAATCTCCTGTTAGTATCGCCCTGCAGCAATGCGTTTCCATTTTCATCAAGGATCACAACATCAACAGGTTTTTCGGCGAATTGTAACAAGTCGTCTGTAAGTTTTGCTACTTTGGCGCATAAGGCAGGCTCATTATCGGCAGGCAAATGTGCGAATGGACTCTGAGGGTTGGCTGCATTGAATTTGCCAGTTTGCCATCGTTGCAATTGTCCGCCCCAAATACCACCAAAATACATGTAATAACTTCCGTCATCATCTTTGAAAACGGCGGGGTCAATGGAAAAGCTGTCCTTAATTGCAGATGCCTGCGGTTTAAATGGGCCGGTAGGAGAATCAGCAATCGCAACACCAATTCTGAAAATACCTTCATGATCCTTTGCCGGGAAGAAAAGAAAATATTTACCATCTTTTTCAGCCGCATCAGGAGCCCACATTTGTTTTTCGGCCCATGGTACATCGTTCACATGCAATGCAATTCCGTGATCTATTGCTTCACTACCGGGAGTATCCATTGAAATAACATGGTAATCTTCCATTGCAAAATGACTGCCTAAATCATCGAAGGCTTCTCCTGCATCTATATCGTGGGAAGGATAGATGTATATTTTATTTTGAAAAACATGTGCCGAAGGATCGGCGGTATAAATGTGGCTGATCAGGACTTTTGAAATTGCATTTTTTTTTAGATCAGCAAAACTGATATGGTCAATATTTGCTTCCGGCATCTTGTTAATTTTTTATTTAGATATAGTTAATAGGTTGAATCAAACCTCCCGGGCCTTTTAAAGCACCGGGAAGTGATACAACCAGGCATGAACCTCCTCAAATGAACATGCCTAAGGAGTTTCTTTTATTAAAGTATTTTATTTCTTTTTTCTTTCAGATCGGCTTCTATACGGGTTTCCATTTTTTTATTGATCACATAAAAAAATAATAATCCTGCCCCGATTAAAAATGGAATAGCAGGATAAACGCTTACCAGCATTTTGGTTCCCTGAACTGCCTTTGATGATTGCACTGCACTGTTGGGTACATAACCATAAATGCCTAATATGCCCGTAATAATTGCGCTTCCCAGACTGAGCCCCGCTTTTAATCCTACCATCATTGCAGAAAAAATTATTGCAGTGGCCCGACGATTATTTCTCCATTCACTATAATCGGCAACATCTGCTATCATTGCCCATAACAAAGGAATCGTTAATCCATAAAAAAATCCATGGAGAATTTGAGAGGCGAACATCAGTCCAACTGCTTTCGGTGGGTACAATATAAAAGCCAAAATGAAAAGGGTAGAGATGAAAAGACAGATTCCAAAAACATCCCGTTTACCATATTTATCTGCAAATCTTTTCGACAAAGTAATTCCCACTATCATGAAAATAATGCCTCCTGCATTAAATAGACCAAAGCCAGCGGATACCGGATCTTCACCAAAAAAATTGAGTCCGATCCTGGAAAGAGAATGAACAATTGGATTTATAAAGCTGGTCAGACTTTCCCTGTCAACATAATTTTGGAAATAATAAACATAGGATCCACCTTTCATAGCAAGCGTGACAAATACCAGTGTGGTTAGGCCCAGCATAATTAACCATGGTTTGTTTTTAAACAGGTCTTGCAGGTCCTGCTTCAAACTCGATCTTTCTTCAGGTTTCGGAATAATTCTTTCCTTAGTGGTGAAAAAAGTTATGAGCAGCATTATAGTACCAATGATCGCGAGCCAGGTCATTACTTTTTCAATTCCTGCAGATTTATCTCCATGCCCTGCAGATTCAACGATTGCCAGCATAAAGACCTGAACAAAGAATTGGGCAAACATCACCGCAACAAAGCGGTAAGATGAAAGACTGTTTCTTTCTCCCATATCTCCGGTAATAACCCCACTTAGCGCCGAATAAGGCAGATTGTTTGCAGCATAAAGTAATAACAGCAATGTATAGGTGATAACTGCATATATAACTTTTCCGGAGTAAGAAAAATGTGGCGTGCTAAATGCAAGCAGGGCAACAACTCCCAATGGAACTGCGGTGATCAGGATCCAGGGCCTGAACTTACCCCAACGGGAATTAGTCCTGTCTGCCATGGCACCAATTAATGGATTGAAACCAAAAGCGGCTATTAATCCCACTGTGAGAATTAATATTGATGCATGTTCGGGTTTTAATCCAAAAATATCCGTGTAGAAGTATGCCAGGTAGGTGACCAAAGTTTGAAATACCAGGTTCGCAGCGAAATCTCCCAAACTATATCCGGCCTTTTCAATCACAGATAATTTGTGGGAAGGCATTTTAACTATCGGGGCATCAGGATTTATTTTTTCTCCTGGTGCAGACAATTCTTTTACATCCATGTTACTTTTTTTAGGGCTAAGCAAGTTTAAGTTTTGATTTATTTTCCTTTAGTCGCAATCACTCTGTAAAACGAGTCTTTTGGTTGAAAATGTCTGTCGAATAATAATGGATAATTAGTTCTTCCTCTTATTGGCCAATTGTTCAGCCATGACTGTCCGTCATTCACGCCCCAAAATGTTACCCTGCTCACACTCTTATCATATTTGAGAAACAGTCTGAATAAATCCTCATAAGCCTTCGACTGCACTTTCTGAACAGAATCTGGCAGGCCCGCAGTATAGGGATTCATATTTGCGTTTGCTTCTGCCTTTGCATTTACATCGGCGGTATTATTATCCCAGGGATTTTTTAAAACTCCAAGATCCAGTTCTGTAAACATTACTTCTATTCCAAGTGCAGAAAATTCTTTTATACTTTCTTCAATATCATTCAGGGGTACATTGTCGGCGCGCCAATGACCCTGGATGCCTACACCGTCAATGCGTACGCCTGCAGATTGAATGCTTTTGATGATAGCAATGGCACCTGCTCTTTTTTTGGGTTGCTCAATATTATAATCGTTATAGTATAGTTTAGTTTGAGGTGCTGCAGCCTGAGCAAGCCGGAAAGCATCGACTATATAATTGCCACCAAGTTTTTGCAGGAAAATGGTATTGCGCAGAGTGCCATCTTCGTTCAGCGCTTCATTTACCACATCCCATGAATACACTTTGCCATCATAACGGCTGGCGATAGTGTTGATGTGATTTGCAAAATACTTTTTTACAGAATCAGGGTCCTGCATATGTTGCATGAAAGCGGGAAGCTGACTGTGCCAGATAAGGGTATGGGCATTTATTTTCAGGTTATTCTTTTTAGCATAGGCCACTAGTTCATCAGCCAAATCAAATTGGTACACATCCCATTTTGGATGGATTATTTCGGCCTTCATGATATTTTCGGGAGTGACAGCATTGAATTGTTGAGCAATAACCCTGTTAGCCGCGGTGTCTTTACCTTGAAACTGCTGCGTGTTTATGGCCGCCCCAATCAGAAAATTGTTTTTAAAAGTATCTTTTAATGAAGGCAGGGTCTGCGATTCCGATGCTTGAAAATTAAACAGTGAAACGGCCCCAGCTATAAGGTAGGAAGTGAATCGCAGTAGAAGCTTGCTTGTCATGCGTTACAATTAAGGTTTGGTTTACCCTACACTGGCTCGTTGAACAGGTTCTATTTTCACAATCATTTGCAATCGGTTTCAGGCCAAATGACGGGAGGTAATTTTAAAAATCAGTATTATTTATTCACCAAGGCAAAGTAATAAAATAATTGCAACCGATTGCATAAATTATTTATTTTTACTTTCTTTGCCCGATTCTGGATACGAAACTCATATTTTCAAAACCCTCATGATTAATTAACTATAGCTGCATGCGATCTGGCTTGTCGATTTTTTTCCTGCTAATGACTCTCAGCTGTTTTAGCCAGCATTACAGGAATTTTAAAGTTTCAGTTTACTGCCGTGCCTATGAAGTGAGGCAAATGGGTGATACTAATAATTATTTGAAGCCTCGTTGGGACGAAATATCCCGGCAATTGAAGGTTGACAAGATCTATCTGGAAACTCATCGTGATCTGATTGTAGTAAACCAGGACACGCTGAACATTGCAAAAAAATTCTTCAAAGACAGAGGTATTGAAATAGCTGGCGGAATTACTTTAACCATTAGCGAGCCTAACCGTTTTCAAACTTTTTGCTATTCGAATCCCGACGATCGAAAAAGAGTGAAGGAGCTGAGTGAGTACACAGCGAAAAATTTTAATGAATTTATTTTAGATGATTTCTTTTTTACCAATTGTAAAGATGACAGTGCAATTAAAGAAAAAGGTGATAAAAGTTGGACCGACTACCGGCTGGCTTTAATGACTGAAGCCGCCAGGACGCTCATCGTAGGACCGGCAAAAGCTGTCAATCCTAAAGTAAAAGTAGTGGTGAAGTATCCTAACTGGTACGATCATTTTCCGGGCATGGGTTTCAACCTGGAAACAGAACCTAAAATCTTCGATGGCATTTACACGGGCACAGAAACCAGAGATGCAGTTTTGTCGGCACAACATCTTCAACCTTATTTGGGCTACAACATCATTCGATATTTTGAAAATATCGCACCCGGCAGAAACGGCGGCGGCTGGGTTGATCCATTTGGTAGTAATTATTCGGATCGATACGCAGAACAACTTTGGATTACCTTATTTGCAAAAGCACGCGAACAAACCTTGTTTGATTTTCGAAGTCTGACAATACCTATCCAGGGAAAAGATCGTTCGCCATGGCAGGGTCAAAATACCAGTTTCGATTACGATGCCATGATGAAGCCTCAGAATTATAATGGAGGTTCACCAGTGAGACCAACTTCTGTTGCAAGAGTTGCAGGATTTACATTTGAAAAAGTGGACAGCTTTTTAAATTCTCTCGGAAACCCCATTGGAATAAAAAGTTACAAACCCTACCAATCTTCAGGAGAAGATTTTTTACAAAATTACCTGGGAATGATTGGCCTGCCAATGAATATGGTACCTGAATTTCCTGCAGCAGACAGCCTGATTTTACTCACCGAAGAAGCTAAATACGACACTAAAATTGTTGAAAAAATAAAAAAGCAATTAACGGAGGGAAAAAAAGTGGTCATTACTTCTGGACTGCTTCGTGCAATACAGGATAAGGTTGCAGACATCTCTGTCATAAAATATACCGACAGAAAAGCTATAGTGCAGGATTTTACAGCTGGAACTTTTCAATTAATTCATATCGACAAAGCCATCCTGATTCCTCAAATCGAATATATCACAAACGATTCCTGGGAACTCGTATCGGCAATTCAGGGTGACAATGGCTGGCCTATCCTGCATGATGCAGGATACTCCAAAGGTCATTTGTATGTGCTTACGATTCCCGATAATTTTTCGGATTTATACAACCTACCTGTAGAAGTGCTCAATAAAATACGACAGGTTTTGAGTTCCGGGCTGAATATACAAATTGAAGGTCCTGGTAAAATCAGTCTATTTCTGTATGATAATAACACCTTCATTGTTGAATCTTTTCTCGATACAGAAACTATTGTAAAAATTGTTACCCCCGTATCCTCACATTCTATAACTGATATTAACAGCAGTGAGCAATTCAATGGTGAATTGAGAAAACCTGGTTTTAGCTATATAGAACGGAACTCAGGTTCCAGGAATGTTTTTTCAGTCACGGTAAAACCGCATTCTTTCCGGGTTTTTAAAATAAATTAATGCAGTATTAAGATTGAATATTTGATCTGAGTTTTTAACAAAAGAAGCACAAAAAATTGTAAGTATTATAAAATAAATTGATTAGGTATGAAGGCGAATTATTTTGTCAAAACACTTACGGTATTTTATTTGGTCTGTAATTCTTACCATTCGATGAGTCAAAATTTACAGATCAATGATTCAGGCTATTTTGAAAACCGGGGCGTAAATCTGCTGGTTTTTAATAGTGAGTACAATGGTATGTTTTTCGACGAAAAAACTTCAGGTATTGAAATGATACATCATGGAGTTAGAACTGTTACTGGTGGTGCAGTGCGTTTACAAAACACGCCTGAGCAATGGGATCAGATACCGAAAATGATCAGCAGGAAAGTTGATAAAGCAACAAATAGTATTGAAGTTGAAATGCGATATGAGCAATTTGACTTTAATTCAAGAGTTTCGGTTAAGGCTAAAGGTGAGGGTTTTGAAATTACAGTTTATCTCGACAAACCCGTCCCCGAAAAACTTTTGGGTAAAGCTGGTTTTAATTTAGAATTTCTTCCGGCAACTTATTTTGAAAAGACATTTCTTGCCGATGGTAAACCCGGGCAATTTCCATTATATCCCGCCAGTTTAACAACTATCGAACCCATCAGCAATAAAATTCAGCAATTCGCAGGGCATACAACTTTTGATGATCGGGGCAGAGGCGAATTCATTGTACCATCTGCTTTAGACAGTGCCAAAACTTTTGTGTTGGCTCCTGAAAGCCCCGAGTACCGCGTGAAGATTAGTTCTGAAACTTTGGGTATTCCCCTGATGTTATACGATGGCAGAAATGTTGCACAAAACGGTTGGTTTGTTGTGCGTAGCCTATTACCTGCCAAAAAAACTGGAAAAGTATTAACCTGGTTGGTGGAACCTAATATTATTCAAAATTGGAAACGCAAACCTGTAATTGGATTTTCACAGGTAGGATATAATGCTTCTCAAAATAAATCTGCAGTAATTGAGCTTGACAAAAACGATACTCCCCTGAAAACTGCCATTCTGTTCCAAATAAATTCTGATGGTAAAATTGTTGAGAAATTTAAAGGCGATGTACAGGTTTGGGGTAGATTTTTTCGCTTTAATTATGCAAAATTTGATTTTAGTTCTGTAAAAGATCAGGGCATTTATTTCATCCAGTATGGGGATGAAAAAACAAATGTATTTCCGATTAATGCGGATGTATATGCCGATACATGGCATCCGACTTTGGATGTATGGTTCCCTGTTCAAATGGATCATATGGAAGTGAATGAAGCGTACCGTGTATGGCACGGAGCTCCATTTTTGGATGATGCATTGCAGGCTCCAACCAATCATATCCACTTTGATGGTTACAGTATGGGTGCTTCTACGCAAACAAAATATAAACCCCTGGAGCATATTCCCGGTCTGGCCGTTGGAGGCTGGTTTGACGCAGGCGATTTTGATATTCAAACAGGATCACATTGTGATGCGGTTTTGAGTTTGGCTGATACCTGGGAAAAATTTCATCCCAAACGCGATGAAACTTTTATTGATTACCCAACCAGGTATGTAGATATCCATCGGCCGGATGGGCTGCCGGATATTTTGCAGCAAATAAAACATGGCACTTTGAACATAGTGGCCCAGGTTAAAAACATTGGCCATCCCGTGAGAGGAATTGTTGTGCCAAACCTGCACCAATACCATCACCTGGGAGATGCAATTAATGAAACTGATAATTTGCTTTATAACCCTGATCTGAAACCTTATCAGACAGACGGCAAATATAGCGGTACACTTGATGACCGCTGGGCCTTTACCGAAAGAACCACTTTCCTCGATTATTATACTGCAGCCGCTCTCGCATGTGCGAGCCGTGTATTAAAAGGTTTTGATGATAGCCTGTCGCAGCAGAGTTTATTCTATGCCCGGCAACTTTGGAACGAAGATGATAGCATCAGCGCTAAGGATACCTCAAGATTCAGTAGAATGTTTGGAAGCTCTTTAAAATTGTCGGCTGCACTCCAGCTATACATAACGACTAAAGATGAAAGCTATGCAACTGTTTTTAAAAATGCTATCTGGCAAGCACTTGACCGCTCTATTAATTTTGGAATGAAAGTGGCTTTGCAGGCTGTACCCTACATGGATGATGATTATAAAAGGAAACTGCGAGACTATGTGATAAAATACAAAACATATTGCGATGATATAAGTAAACAAAATCCATACGGCGTTCCTATTGCAACCGGTGGGTGGGGCGGAAGCAGTATTGTAGTAAATTTCGCTGCAACCAATTATTATGTTCACAAATTTTATCCAGATGTGATGGATGCAGGATATGTATTAAAGGGATTGGATTATATTTTTGGCTGCCATCCTTATTCAAATATTTCATTCGTCTCAGGTGTAGGAACAAAATCAAAGAAAATTACTTACGGAAACAACAGGGCTAATTTCAGTTTTATCGCAGGTGGTATAGTACCTGGTATTTTAATACTGAAGCCCGATTTCCCTGAAAATAAAGAAGACTGGCCATTTCTATGGGGTGAAAACGAAGTTACTGTGGGTGGATGTGCTGATTATATTTTCCTTGCGTCAGCCGCAGCATCATTGGTTTCTGAAAAATAAAATGATTTGTAATCGGACAATGAGATTGAAGTCTCATTGGTTAAATACAATTACGAAGTGCTTCAATGTTGATTCTCGTGGATGTTATGTATGGAGTGAAATTGATGCCTGATTCAAAGAATTCGATTCGTTATTCTAAATCAAAATAAACGATGACTCCAATTAGAAAGTTAGTTCTTGCCTTATTGCTCCTTTTGCCTTTAAAACCTTTTGGACAAACTGCAACTATTAAGATTGATTATAAGAGAACCATTGCAGAAATAGATCCAAAGATTTACGGCGTGTTTATGGAGCCGATTCATTTTAACGGTGCCAGGTTAGGATTGCCTGATACGACCGATTTCAATACGTTATATGGGAATCTTTATGATCCTTCTTCGCCATTGGCAAATGAAGATGGTTTTCGCAAAGATTATATAGACGCATTGAAGGAATTGAAAGTAACAAATATGCGCTGGCCCGGTGGGAATTTTCTAATGGGGTACGATTGGAAAGACGGCATAGGTCCCAAAGACAAAAGGCCCGTACGAATAAATCTTGCATGGGGTAGCACCGACAATAATCATGTGGGGACAGATGAATGGATTAAACTAAATAAAGCAATAGGAAGTGAAAATGTAGTTGCAGTAAACCTCGGCCTTGGTACCATTCGGGACGCAACCTATTGGGTGGAATATTGTAATTACAAAGCTGGTACTTATTATTCGGATTTACGTGCAAAGAATGGAAATGCGCAACCATTCAATGTGAAAATCTGGGATTTGGGTAATGAAGTGGATGGACTTCCGTGGGAACTAGGACATAAGACCGCAGATGAATATGTTGAAATCGCCAGGGAAGCTTCAAAAGCTATGAAAGCTGTTGACCATAACATCAAATTGGTGGCATCAGGTTCTTCCTATTATGAACCGAGCGGTAAATGGGTGGAATGGAACAGAAAGGTTCTGGATGGTATAGGAGATAAAATAGACTACCTCTCTATACACCGATATTGGGAAGGTGGTTCTCCCAACGATTATTATTCATACATCGGAAACGGTGCGATTGATTTTGATGACAAAATCAAGATTGTAGCGGCACAAATTCAAACTTCGAAAGCACAATTTGGATTTAAGAATCCTGTTTACCTTTCAGTGGATGAGTGGGGCACTTTCAGCAGAAATTTTATGGGGGTTTTACCGATAGCTCAATGTCTCAATTCCTTTATTCGGCATGCTGATGTAGTAAAGATGGCAAATTTCACTTTGGCTACTTCGCTATTGTCATCCGATCCTAAAAAGGGCACTTTTAAGTCGCCATTATTTTACACCTTTAAATTATTCTCCAATAATTGTCTGGGCAATTCTATTGATACTTATATAGACTGTGACACATTCAATACACAATTGAATAGCGGCATACCTTATCTTGATGTTACTGCTGTGTACTCCAAAACCGAAAATTCAGTATTCATAAATGTGATAAATAGAAGTAAGGACAGATCCATTCAAACGAATATAGTTAGCGTTGCCGGTGAATTTTCTGGTAACGCAGAAGCCACAGAGATTTCAGCAGACGATTTAAAATTAAATTTCTCAATTGATAAGCAGGCAGATTACCGGCCCATACCTAAGCAGGTTAAACTTGCCGGCAATAAACTGTCCTACACATTTCTGCCCCATTCATTTACACAAATAAAAGTGAATGTGTCTAAATAGTGTTCACGAGCGAAATACGCAAAATGGCTTACATAAAAATAAGATAACGACCCATCGGAATGGCTCGTCAAAGCACCATTGTTTAGATTTACCGGCCGTTGCTAACCTGCATTTTCTATTTATGAAGACTCTTGTTTTCATTGTAATTGTTCTTTCGTTTATCTCCTGTAATAAGAATGCTGAAAATTTATCTGGAAGACTGGTGAAGATGGAGTCGACGGATTATACCGGCCAGGTTCTTACCACAGACTACAAATATGACTCTCAAAAAAGAATAATTGAGATTCGTCAGTATCTGAACAATTTTGATTCCGCTTACGTAGTCACTATTAATTATAATGGTAACGAAATAACATTATTAAGCAACCCAAATACTGAGCCTCTTTATGACCAATCTGAAGAAGTTCGCTTAACTGTAGATGAAAGTGGTAAATTGTTGAGAAGAATTGAATTTATACATGGCATATCCAAAAGTTATCCGGGTCAGCCTCCGGAAACATTTAGATACGATACACTAATTTATGAATATGATGTCGCTGGATTATTAAAAAGCACTAGCGAATCCATGTATGATTCCATCTTTGTAAATGCTAACTTTACCAGTTCCACTCGTTTGAGCTCCAATGTATCTTATACTAACAGCGGTGGCAATCTCATATCAACTGATGAGTATGTTGTTTATCCCAGGATAACCAGGCAGGGTAGCAATGTGGATACTTCAGGTGGCAGTTCGGAATACCACAATACTTTTAGCTATTCAAAAGGATTTCCAAATCTTGCCGATTTTAGAAATGCTGTTATTTTGAATGAATTCAAACTCTATTATGAATCACCATTTAACAGTAACTATAAAAATATGCCTGACCAGGTGGTAAGAAATAGTACGGACCGGGATTCCCGCGGAGCAATCATATTTACAGGTTCATCTACAATTGATATGGATAGAGCTTATGGATCAGACGGTTTATTAACATCAGTAAATATTCCTTCGCACAATACGCCTTACAATAATATTCAGTTTATTTACGGGAAATAAATAATATAAAATAAGAAATGAGCAAAACAAAAAATGTAGAGGCTGTCAAAAATTAAAAATCAAGTTGCAGTATGAGGTGCACACTCGCTAATCTCACAAAATTTATTGTTTTTGTTTTGATTCTGACCGGCTGTAAAGAAAAAAAACAGAGCCAGTTATTTTCCAGTTTATCTTCCAGGGAAACGGGTATCACATTTAATAATGTTATTGATGAATCGAAATTACCAGGCAATGCATTAAATGAATTCGCGTATATGGGTGGAGGAGTGGGAGTGATTGATGTAAACAATGATGGACTAAAAGATTTATTCTTTGGAGGCAACCAGGTAAGCAGCAAGCTTTATCTCAATAAAGGGAATAATCAATTTGAAGATATTACACAAAGTGCAGGACTTTTAACGAGCGACTGGATCACTGGCGTAAGCATAGTGGATATCAATGGTGATGGTTATGACGACATTTACCTTTGCACTTATGGTAAAACGTTAGGAACACATTCCCCCAATCTATTATTCATCAACCAACACAACAATACATTTAAGGAAGAGGCTGCTGAGTATGGGCTGGCAGATACGAGCTACTCAACGCAGGCAGTATTTTTTGATTTTGATAAAGATGGTGACCTTGATATGTATTTGTCGAATTACATGCTGGGAACTTCCTATTCCGCAAATTATTTAATCCCAAAAAACCTTAGCGGACATTCGCCTGCTAACGACAGATTGTACAGGAATGATGGAAACAAGAATAGTCATCCTGTTTTCTCCGATATTACTTCAAACGCGGGTATCAAAGAAGATGGATATGGACTTGGAGTAGCCGTTTGTGATTTTAATATGGATGGTTGGCCGGATATCTTTGTATGTGGTGATTTTGTTTCGAACGATGATCTATGGTTGAATAATAAAAACGGAACTTTTACCAATGCGTTGGAGCTTTCAACAAAACACCAGAGTTATAGCAGTATGGGTTGCGATGCTGCTGATATTAATAATGATGGGCTGTTTGACTTTGCTTCAGTTGATATGATGCCCGAAGACAATTACCGGAAGAAACAAACTTTTTCATTCATGACCTATGAAAGGTATCAGGAAGAAAGGAACCTGGGATATGCACCAGAATTTGCGAGAAACATGTTGCAATTAAATATTGGAAATTATAAGAGAGGAGACACTGTTGTTCCCTTCTTTAGTGAAATTGGACAACTTGCAGGTATAAGCGAAACAGATTGGAGCTGGAGTATTTTGTTCGCCGATTTTAATAACGATGGAAACAAAGATGTTCATATTACTAATGGCATTGGAAGGGACTTTATTAATGCGGATTTCATTAAGTTCAGTCAAAAAGGTCGCGAGGGCAATTCAGATGAAGACTTCAGAAAACTTCTTAGAGATAAACTTGTAGCCCTTGATCATGTGGCCATACCTAACTATTTATATTTTAATAACGGCGACTATACTTTTACCAATGTCACTGATTCTTCCGGAATCAAACAAAATTCAATGTCGAATGGTGCTGCTTATGTGGATTTAGACAACGACGGGGACCTTGATTTGGTAGTGAATAATATCAACCAGGAAGCATTCATTTTAATCAACAACCAAAATCAGCCTAATAAAATCAAAAAAAATCACAGTCTGGGTTTTGTCCTGAAAGGTGATAGCCTGAATACAAAAGGTTTTGGAACTAAAGTTTTTATTTATAACGATGGAAAATCTCAATTGCAGGAGCAATATCCTGTGAGAGGATATTTATCGAGTGTAGACAGCAAACTTTTGTTTGGAACAGGATTACATGTAAAAGTTGATTCTGTAGTGGTGGTTTGGCCAAATGATAAAAAGCAGCTGCTGACAAATGTAATGAGCGATAGTACTTATATCCTTTATCAAAAAGATGCGACCGTATTTTGGCAACCAGATCAGCTGAGGAGTGCTACCACAACATTTGTGGACCTGACAGATTCCATAAATGTTAAATACAAACACAATGATGTTGAGTTCAACGATTTTGCGTATCAAAGATTATTACCTCAGAAATATTCACAGTTAGGACCGTTTATTTCAACTGGAGATATTAATAAGGATGGCCTTACTGACTTCTATATTGGTAATGGATTTAATTCTGATCCTGAAATTTTCTTGCAATCGGCCAATGGAAGATTTAGTGGACTTCCTTTCACCATTGGATCAAAGTTTGAAGAAGACGAAGCCAGTGCATTATTCGATGCAGATGGTGATGGTGACCTGGATTTGTTGGTAACCTTTGGTGACATGCGATTCTCTGATACATCGCAATATTATCAGCCTCGATTATATTTAAATGATGGTAAAGGTAATTTTAGTTTGAGCGTTAATGCCATTCCATCCAATGTAAGAACCATTGCATCTTGTGCGATTGTAGCAGATTACGATGGAGATGGCGATCCGGATATATTTATCGGTGGCCGCGTTTCAAAAGAATACCCTTTATCACCTAACAGCTACCTGCTGCAAAACAATCATGGAATATTTACAGACGTAACTAATAAAGTTTGTCCCGAATTGTCAAAGCCGGGCATGATAAGTTCAGCGCAGTGGGCAGACATAGATAATGACAAAATTCCTGATCTCGTGATCGCAGGAGAATATATGCCTCTGCGTTTTTTTAAAAATGATGGAAATAGATTTAAAGAAATAACTGCAAACACCGGATTGAAAAATACTGAAGGATTGTGGCGTAGCCTGTTAGCAGCAGATGTAGATGGCGATGGGGATATTGATTTTGTTGCAGGCAATCTTGGTTTGAATTGTGATTATCATACTTCCCCGGTTTATCCAATGAAACTATATGCAGCAGATCTTGACCATAACGGGAGCATTGATCCGGTAATGTTTTATTATATTAAAGATAGGGATGGAAACAGAAAATTGTACCCATCCATTAACCTCGACCTGATTACTTCTCAGGTTCCTGCCATTAAAAAGAAATATTTGTTTAATAAGGATTATGCCAATGCAACAGTGGAAGATATATTCCCTGATAAGAAAAACCTTGAAGTACTAACCTGCAACGAAACCCGAACCTGCTGGTTTGAAAACCTTGGACATGGAAAGTTCATGATGCATGCATTGCCAGTAGAAGTGCAGTTTGCGCCGGTAAACGCCATTATTTGTGATGACCTGGACGGAGATGGGACACCGGATTTATTATTAGCCGGAAATGAATACCAAACCGAAGTGATGACTGGAAGGTACGATGCTTCTTACGGATGTTTTTTGAAAGGAATAGGAAATAAAGAATTCAAAGTCATTTCTCCTTCAAAAAGCGGGTTTAAGTTAGATGGGGATGTAAAGGATTTGAAACTCGTTACTAATGCTGCACATGAAAAACTAATTCTTGCAGGCATAAACAACGACTACATGAAAATTTTTAAATGTAAACCGAAGCAAAAATAAGTTACTGATCTAAATTGCTTTTTTTGATTTCTTCAATGAAGATTCCCTGACGATTAATTCTGATTTTATTACCAGTGTGTTTGTAAGATTCATGTCCCATAATCCTTTAAGGTGATTGATGAGGCTGCTTGCGGCCACCTGTCCCATTTCAAAACCCGGATAGCTGATGGTTGTTAATTTGGGGCTGATCACTTTTCCAATGATATCGTTGTTAAAACCAACAATCGCTATATCTTCCGGTATGCGGATACCTTCGTCTTTCAACAATTGCATTACAACAGCAGCACAAAAATCGTTAGTGATGAAAATGCCTTCTGGCAGCGGTTTCATAGCGAGAATTTTATTAGCAACTCTAATAGCATCCTGCTCTTTAAATCCATCTATTATCAGAAGCTTATCATCATATTTTATATTATTATCCAGTAAAGCCTGTTTGTAACCTCTTAGTCGTTCTGAATAAACATTTCTTTTTAAGCTGGATGTAGCGTGCGCTATACGTTTGCAGCCCTGTTGTATGAGGTGCGTAGTGGCATCATATCCTGCCTGATAATTATTAATAATCACTTTTACACCTTCGCTGTTTTCAAAAACACGATCAAAAAAGACTACCGGAATTTTTTTAGATTGGAAGAGTTTAAAAGCGGCGAGATTTTCTGTATCGAAAGATAATGATGCAATAACTCCATCGACCCTTTTGTGGAAAAGATTCCGGGCATTGGCCGATTCAATACTGGCATTTTCGGCAGAGTGTACAATGATTAGATTGTATTTAGCCTCTCTGGCGACTTTTTCTATACCCGATAATACCGAAGTAATAAAATAACTGTTCAATTCGTGAAGAATCACTCCAATTGTATGGGTCTTTTGAAGCCGTAAGCTGCTGGCAAAATGGTTATGCCTGTAGCCCAGCTGCTCCGCCAGTGTTTTTATTTTGCTGCGGGTATTAGTATTAACTGAATTACTACCATTAAGAGCCCGGCTTACCGTTGCCGCTGATACTCCCAGCTGCTTGGCTATGTCGTAGATGGTAATTTCCTTTTCAATTTTCACGCTTTAATGAGGGATTTAAGGGTAAAAATAAGACAACTTCCAAAAAAAATCTATGCAACCGATTGCTAAATAAAAAAGAAACACCTATTTTAGGAAGTTATTAGGCAATATATTAACAAAAACTGCTTAAAGCAAAGAAATTCTTTACCGATTATGCAGCGAAATAAGTAATAATAGTAGTCTATTGATGAAATCGGTTGCGTAGTTCTAGCTTTTGCGATTTTAGGAACTAAACTTTATTGAATGCCCTGCTTAGCCAAAACTCCTCAATGCACTCCCCTGCATTTACTGCTCTGTTCCAGGGTCCATTCCCTTGTTTCCAATCAGCCTTCAAATACTTTTAAAACGACACTGTTATGAGAATGATTTTTTGCCAAAAAATGCACAAACAATTTTCCCTATTGTGGCTAAAATTTACCCTTTTGATTTTTTGCGGAAGTTTTGCCCTCTCCGCCAATGCCCAAACCAATGTTCAGGGAAGGGTATTCGACGAATCAGGGAAACCGGTTCAGGCCGCCTCAGTTACCGTAAAAGGAACTACAAGGGGAACCACTACCACTGAAAATGGAGCATTTTCCATTGCCGCATCTCCAAAAGATGTATTAGTTATTAGTTATGTAGGTTTTGCCAACCAGGAAATTAAAGTTGGCAATCAGACTAACATTACTGTTTCCTTAGCACCATCCACTTCACAGTTTGAAGAAGTAATTGTGATTGGTTATGGTACTCAGAAGCACACTTCCGTTACGGGGGCAATTTCCACCGTAAACAGCAAGACATTGAACGAAATACCTGTTGTTAGTGTACAGCAGGCTTTACAGGGACGGGTTCCAGGATTACAGGTAGTAAATAATGGTAGCCCCGGCACTGAGCCTCTTGTTAGAATCAGAGGTATCAGCTCTATTACATATGCCTCCAATCCCCTTTATGTTGTTGATGGATTTCCTACGGGTGATTTATCAACGATTGATACAAGGGATATAGAATCAGTTGACGTTTTGAAGGATGCCTCTGCAGCGGCCATTTATGGTTCCAGAGCCAGTAGCGGGGTGATCATGATTACGACCAAAAAAGGTAAGAAAGACGGTCAACTTCATATCAATTTGAACTCATATTATGGCGTCAATAAGATTACAGATCGACTCAGTTTATTAAATCCGGAGCAATTTGATCAGTATGCCAGTGCTTACAGAGGTAGCCTGGTTCCAAGGCGTCTGCCTCCTTATGTAACCCAAGCCATATACCAGGGCGCGGCTCATACCTATGGTAACAACGTTACAGACTGGCAGGACGCATATTTTAAGACTGGGAACATGACGCAAACAAATCTTAATCTGAGTGGTGGGAATGATAAATCCCGTTTTTATGCTTCAGGAAGTTTTTTAAACCAAACAGGAACTACTCCAGGTGTTGCATACAGACGGTATAATTTTAGAATCAATTCAGAGCACAACATCAGCAAAATGTTCACCTTCGGTGAGAATCTTTATATCGCGAATGGTAAACAAAATTATGATAACAACGAAACCGGCACCAGGTCAAACCTCGTAAACGTTATCAAAATGATGCCTTATATGCCTGTATATGATCCAACAACATCTGATGGATATAGAGGTGTGAATTCTGTTCTGGACGGAGGTGACCCTACTAATCCTTTAGAGGATGCATTAGTAAAAAATCCTGGAACCCGTACAACCCTGAAAGTATTAGGTACTGCATATATTGAAGTGAATTTCACAAAATGGTTAAAATTCCGTTCCACATTTGGAGTAGATTATGCTAATGGATTGGATTACCGTTTTTCTCCCATCTTTAATGACAGCGGTACTGTAGCCGGTTCCAGTGCAATTCAGGCCACCATTACTAATAACAGGTATATTTCGACGGTTCAACTGTATACGCAGCAGCTGACTTTCGATAAGAATTTTGGTGACCACCATGTCAATGCTACAGCGATCTATGAATATCAGGGTCAGGTTACAAGGCAGGAACTTGCCAGTGGTAACCAGGCTTCCAATAACCTGAAAACCCTGAACAATGCAACGAATATTTCAGCTCAAACTTTATACGGCGAAAACAATCTTATCTCTCTTGTAGGTCGTATTAATTATGATTTTAAAGGGAAATACCTGTTGAGTGGTGCTATACGCCGGGATGGTCTTTCAGTGTGGGCGCCAGGCAAAAAATACCAGACATTTCCTTCAGGATCTGTTGGCTGGAGACTCGATCGTGAAAATTTCATGAAGGGTGTGGAAAAAGTTTCGGAATTAAAATTAAGAGCAGGTTATGGTATTACAGGTTTGAACGGAACTATTTTGGGTAATACACCATGGCTGGTAAGTGTTAACGCAAATAGTGCTTATTATCCATTTGACAATTCTTTGAATAGTGGACCCGCTTCTTCTATTCCTGGATTGGGAAATCCTGATTTAAGCTGGGAGACTACAAAACAATTCAACATTGGAATGGATTTAGGTCTCCTGAACAATGCGGTTACACTGACAGTAGAATATTACCAACGTAAAACAGACAACCTGATCCTTGCCGTTCCACTCTCTCCAAGCATGGGTTATTTAAATAGCACCGTTATTTCGAATGTAGGCGCTATGCAAAATACCGGTGTTGAATTGCAGGCAGGGTATAATGATCGCAAAGGAGCGTTTACATGGAACGCTTTGGCCAACATAAGCTTCATTAGAAACAGAGTGAACGCGCTTGCAGACGGCGTTCCAAATATTGAGGCAGGTTCGGACGTAGATCTTACCGAAGGTTACAACGTTACAAACACTGCAGTTGGTCAACCTGTACAATCATTTTATGGTTGGGTAGTTGAAGGTATTTTCCAAAGTGCAGACGAAGTGAGTAAGCATGCTTTTCAAACTGCAGCAACATCACCTGGCGATATTAAGTTCAAAGACATAAATGGTGATGGTAAAATCGATAATAATGATCGCACATTTTTAGGAACCTTTATTCCTAAATTCAGCTATTCATTAAATCTTGGAGCTAATTATAAAAATTTTGGTCTTACTGTATTCATGGGTGGCGTTCAGGGAAACAAAATCTACAATGCTTTGAGAACAACTACTGAAGGCATGGTACGTTTCTTTAGCGCGGGTACAGCAGTTTTGAATGCCTGGTCACCTTCTAATACTAACACAACGGTGCCACGTGCGATTTCTTCTGATCCCAATCAAAATGCGCGACCATCTACAAGATTTCTGGAAGATGGTTCCTATTTCCGTCTCAAAAACATCAGTTTGAGTTACAATGTACCTGATGCCTCTTTGCAATCAATTACCAAAGGAGTTGTAAAGAACTTCACTATATATATTTCAGCTCAAAATCTCCTGACTATTACAAAATATTCAGGCTTTGATCCGGAAGTTGGTAACAGGGCACCTGGTTCATCTTCTTTAACTAATGGTATTGATTACGCTGTATATCCTCAGCCAAAGGGATACCAGGTGGGAATCAATGTAAATTTTTGATAAGTAAATAAAGTAAAACTTTAAATATATGAAGCGAAATATAAACCTGCTTATAACAGCGATTATTTTGGCTACTGTGCTGGTAATCGCGTGCGAAAAAAAGCTGGATATCACAGATCGAAATAATCCAACTACGGAAAGCTATTTTAAAACTGCTACAGAATTGCAAAATGGCGTGAATGCAGTGTACTCAACTTTGCGTTCTGCAAATCTTGTGGGACGTGAGTGGTTTTTCACCCATGATATGCGAGGCAGTGAAACCGGAGCCGGCGGCGCGCAATTGGAAGCACCAAGAGCAGAACTGCTGAAACAACCTTCACCTTCATCATCAAATTCGGTGATGACAAGTGTTTGGAATGGCACCTATCAAATGATCAACAGAGCAAACCTCGTTATTGCCAAGGCACCTGACGTTACAGATGATCCTGCTAAAAGAGATAATACAGTTGGAGAGGCCGAATTTTTAAGAGCATGGGCTTATTTTGAACTGGTAACCATGTGGGGAGATGTTCCGATGTACACAGCACCTGTGGAATCTGCAACTGATTTTAAAGCTAAATCAGCTGCAGCGGACATATATGCACAGATCATAAATGATTTAACTGATGCAGCTTCCAAATTACCTGATGTGGCTTCACAGCAGGGAAGAGCAACTAAAGGAGCAGCTTACGCTTTACTTGGAAGAGTACAAATGCAGAACGGCGATTATGCCGCAGCTAAAGCAGCGCTCCTGCAGGTTTATGGAAAATATAGCCTGGTACCTGAATTTTCAGACAATTTCAGTGGTGACATTAAGCTGGCATCGACCCTCCTTACCGCAGGTCATGAATTCAATGCAGAATCTATTTTTGAAGTGGCGTTTGTTGACAAAGGTGACAACAATTTTAACTGGGGATATGTTGGAGAAGGTGCAACAGCGGATGCCAGCATTATGCGTAGCCAGGAATACGGCATTGTTTGGGGCAACGTAGTGCCTTCTGATCAACTTCTGAATGAATTTGAAGCAGGTGATCCCAGATATAAATATACTTTTTATGAATCAGGTGATCATATCATGACCATGGGCGGTACTGTACCCGGTATTGCGCTCACAGAGAACGGTATGAACGTAGCCCAAAGTACAAAAGGAGGCGTTGCACAAAAACGCGTATTCCGCAAATATTCAATTCTGGATTGGACAAACGATGGTTTCCATCCCGATGGAATTAATCAGCGCCTGATCCGTTATGCCGACGTTCTTCTGATGCTTGCTGAATGTGAAGCAGAAGTGGGAACACCGGGCCAGGCGGCAAATTATATTAATGAAGTTCGTGCACGTCCAAGCGTAAATATGCCACCAGTGACATTAGGTTCTAAAAATGAAGCACTGGCAGCAGTAATGCATGAAAGAACCGTGGAGCTTGCGGGCGAAGAAGTAAGCAATATTGATATATTGAGATGGAGAAAAAGAGGTTATTATCCATCCATCAGGCCTGATCCAAAACCCGGACAGGTAGAATTCTTCCCAATTCCTGCAAATGAAACTTCTACAAATCCTTTAGTTAGATAAAGCAGATATAGGTTAAAAATAGGGGCTAATTTTAGCCTCTATTTTTTTTATAATTGTGTCCAAAGACATTACCTGGATTTT
>PSRI01000091.1 GCA_003175935.1 Bacteroidota bacterium | reverse complement strand
TTTTACGACATTGTTAAATCATGAAAATGCAAATTTTCAATTATCTTCTAAGTGAAAGGCTTAAAGGAAAGTGGTTGTTTTCGATCATAATATTATTTATTTCCTGCAGGCACGAGGTAAAACCAAATCAGGAAATGATTGATCTGCTTAAAGAATCATATCAATATGAGTTCAACCCAGACAATATATTTTCTCCGACTGCAATTGTAAAATCCTGCGATTCCATAATCGAAAATTCATCGAACAAAGACACTTTGGTGCAGGTGTATATTAAAAAATCGACTGCTCTATTACAATTGGGCGACGAGCCAAAATGCATTGAAATCATCCAGGATTTACTTAACAAAACTTCACGTTCCGATTTGCAACAAAGAGAATCTCTAATGAAGATTCTGGCTATTGCTTATTTAAGGGGAGGTGAAAGAACTAATTGTATTCATATGCACATGTCAGAATCGTGCATATATCCCATTTCTCAAAATGCAATGCACCACGACCAAACGGGATCACAAAAAGCAATTGAGATTTATAAACAAATATTGAATGAAGATCCATCGGATTTAGAATCTATGTGGTTAATGAATATCGCGTATATGACGATCGGCGGCTATCCCCAGGATGTACCTGTTCAATTTTTACTGAAGGTGAAAGATGATGATAGTCTCCACCTGATTCATCCGTTTACTGATATTGCTGCAAACTTGGGTCTCAACTTCAAATGCATGGCCGGAGGAAGTATAGTGGATGACTTTAATAATGATGGTTATCCTGATGTTGTAATTAGCAGTTGGGATCTTGCAGAGCCCATGCATTATTATCGTAACAACGCCAATGGAACTTTCACTGATATGTCTGACTCTTCTGGCCTGAGCAAGATGCCGGGAGGATTAAATATTGTGCAAACCGATTATAACAATGATGGATTCAAAGACATTTTTGTTTTGCGAGGTGGATGGAAAGGGGAATTTGGAAATGTTGCCAATTCCCTTTTGAGGAACAATGGCAATGGCACTTTTACGGATGTAACAAAAGAAAGCGGATTGCTTTCTTTTAATCCTACTCAAACTGCAACCTGGGCCGATTTTAATAATGATGGCTGGCTGGACGTTTTTATAGGAAACGAATCGAGGCCAAATTCCAAAGCGCATCCTTGTGAATTATACATCAACAACAAGAATGGAACTTTTACAGAAATAGCTTCCAAAGCTGACTGTGCCATTACAGCTTTTGTAAAAGGAGTAACCTCGGGTGATTTTAATAATGACGGGCTAACTGATATTTTTCTTTCAACACTCAATGGAAATAAAATCTTACTTAAAAATATTACGACAAAAAATGGACCTGTAAAATTCCTGGATGTTAGTGCTCAGGCAGGGTTAAGTTTCCAATTGAATCGCAGTTTCCCTACATGGTTTTGGGATTACGACAACGATGGCTGGCTTGATATCCTTGTATGCGGTTACGAATTTACCGGCTCACTTGCATCCTATGCTGCTGCAGAATCCCGTAATGTGCCACTAAATAATGCAGGAAAAGTTTTTTTATACAGGAATAATCACGATGGAACATTTGAAAATGTTTCTGCCAAAGTGGGACTAAACAGTATTGCATTTGCCATGGGAGCGAATTTTGGTGACATAGATAATGATGGCTACCTGGATTTTTATTTAGGCACAGGTAATCCGCAACTTGGATCTGCCATACCTAATAAGCTATTCAAGAATATGAATGGCACCAGTTTTTTGGATGTCACTACTTCTGCCAGGGTTGGAAATTTGCAAAAGGGTCATGGTGTTTCCTTTGCAGATTTTGACAATGATGGTAATGAAGATATCTATATTAAGATGGGAGGTGCGTACGTAGGAGATGCATACGAAAACTCTCTCTATTTAAATCCGGGACAAAACCATAATCACTGGATCAATCTTTTGCTTGAAGGTACTGTTTCGAACAAAGCTGCGATCGGAACAAAAATAAAAGTAAGTTTTAAAGAGAATAATATAGAGCGATCTGTTTACAGAGATGTAAATTCTGGTGGAAGTTTTGGATCGAATCCTTTGCGACAGCATATTGGTATTGGTACTGCAACTTCGATTGATAAAATCGAAATCACATGGCCCGTTACGGGCAAAGTTCAGGTGTTTGAAAATCCTCCAATCGATTCAAATATTCAAATCAAAGAAGGCAGCAATACGCCAGTAACTTATCATTTAACGCGTTTCAATCTCAAATAATGTAATTTCTGTTACCCTGTTTCTTTTTTGTATATAGTACGTAGTACTGAGTACTTAGTACTTAGACAAGTAGGGAAAACATGAAAGGACATTTGTGAATGCAGTGCAAATTTCCTTTTAGTTTATAGTACTTAGTACTGAGTACTTAGACAAGAAGCAAAAGCATGGGAAGGACATTTGTGAATTGCAGTACAAATTTTCTCTCGAAACAATTCTGTTCATTATTGCACAAGTGTACAAGAGTGCGACGCAAGGATGTGCCATAGTAGTACTAAAGTCTGGACCAAAATCAAAAACACAAAACAAGATTGGCATATGAAACAAGTAAGTTTATCTATCATTTCACTTTTATTCGCCTCTTTAATTTTTGCACAGCCTTCTGAGAAGTATGCTCCTTTAGGATTTGATTCATTACGACAGGGTATTCAGCACGGCAAAATCGATACAATTATCTATGAATCAAAAACTGTGGGTGCAAATAGAAGAGCTATCATTTACACTCCTCCTGGTTATTCAAAAAAAACAAAATATCCTGTGCTGTATTTATTGCACGGAATTGGAGGTGATGAAAAAGAATGGTTAAATGGTGGCAGTCCACAGCTGATCATGGACAATTTATACGCATCGGGTAAAGCCGAGCCCATGATTATTGTTATGCCAAACGGAAGAGCAATGAAAGATGATCGTGCTGTGGGAAATATTTTTGACAGCACCAAAGTAAAGGCGTTCGCAGTCTTTGAACAGGATCTGCTTAATGATCTGATACCTTTTGTTGAACGGAAATTTAATGTATATACAGATCGTGAACACCGTGCGATTGCAGGTTTATCGATGGGTGGGGGACAATCTTTAAATTTTGGCCTGGGCAACCTAAATAAATTTGCATGGATTGGTGCTTTCTCAGCCGCTCCTAACACTAAACTTCCGGAAGTATTGGTACCTGATCCTGAAACGGCAAAAAAGCAACTCAAATTATTATGGATTTCCTGTGGCGATGCAGATGGTTTAATCAGTTTCAGTCAAAGAACCCACAAGTATTTGCAGAAGTATGATGTTCCCCATATCTATTATATAGAACCAGGCGTACATGATTTCAAAGTTTGGAAAAATGGTCTTTTTATGTTCACCCAGTTTTTATTTAAACCCGTTGATGTTTCCAAATTTTCTTCGTACACAGTTTTAGGTTCAGCAGCAGAAACAAATGTGCGCTCATCAAAATATCCTCAGATTTTGCCGGATGGGAAAGTAATATTCCACATAAAAGCTCCCGATGCACAAAAAGTACAATTAGATCTTGTTAAAAAATATGATATGGTTAAGGATACAAGCGGTTACTGGACGGTGACTACGGATTCCATCAGCGAAGGCTTTCATTATTATTCACTGCTGATAGATGGTGTTCCACTGGCTGATCCTTCGAGTGAAACTTTTTACGGGATGGGTAGAATGGCCAGTGGTATCGAAATTCCATTTAAAGGGGATGAGTATTATGCATTGAAAGATGTACCTCATGGAGAAATAAGGATCAAACATTACTATTCAATCGTTACACGTGGTTGGCGTGATTTGTACATTTATACGCCACCGGACTATGACAATACCACAGACAAAAAATATCCGGTGCTTTACCTGCTGCATGGAGGTGGAGAAGATGAAAGAGGGTGGGCAACACAAGGCAAAACGGACCTGATACTCGACAACCTGATTGCGGAGCAAAAAGCGAAACCAATGGTTATTGTTATGCCAGATGCAAACATTGGAGCTGGTGGTTTTAATGCGAGTTCTGTAGAAAGTTCTTTAAAAATGTTTGAGGCAGAGTTAAAACAAGTGATCATTCCATTTGTTGAAAAAAATTATCGGGTGTCAAGCGATGCAAACAATCGGGCACTCGCGGGATTATCGTTGGGTGGCCTTCATACTTTGTATACAGGCCTTAACAATACAAATTTGTTTTCATATCTCGGTGTATTTAGTTCTGGATGGATAAAACCAATGCTTGATAAAATTGCAGACGCGCAATATGAATTTATCAGGAACAATGCAGCGAGGATCAACAGTGATTTAAAATCTTTTTGGATAGCAATGGGAGGCAAAGAAGATATTGCTTATAATAATTGTCAGATTATGCTGCACAAATTAGATGAGCTTGGTATTGCACATAAATATTATGAATATCCCGGCGGTCATACATGGCCCGTTTGGCGGAATAATCTTTATATGTTCGCTCCATTATTGTTTAGATAAATAACCATTTAAATCCTTATGGTAATAAAATCTCCAGTTTGAGCGTATCTGATTTGTTTGCGATGGGTTTACTGTCATATATCTGGTTCGCAATGGTGTGGTTTAAACTATTGTAAATTGAAATTTCATTTGGGCAGGATCCGCAAGTCCTGAACAGAACAACTGTATCAAGATTGACAGAGCTGAATTCTTTCAGATGATCCAGCAAATTTTGTGGATAAGCCGGACTGTTTTGAGTCGGAACTGCATCGCCTATCGAAAAATATATTCTTATATCGGGGGTATCAGGATGATTGACCGTTTCCTTAATATGGGCTGCGATCCAGGCAAATGAGAATACAGTTATGCTGGAGCTGTCGGCACTTTGTCCCAATGTAAAGTCATTAGTCTGGGGCCAAAAATTTGATTTAGTCGAAGTAAGATTAAAATTATTTGTGCTATGCAGTTTTGCAATGCTATCTAATCTGCTAAAATAAACTCCCCCGTTCTGATCACTATAAGCGCTGTCGACCGCGTACGAGTTGAAAGAAATGATATTGCCTGAAGTATCTGCTATAATATAATTCAGCCCTACGAGAGCATTGGGTACAGGATTGTTATTTGGAAATTCTACCACCCGGGCGTATATATTTTTATGCTGGGGAGTGTCCACTATCGGTGGCGTTTGTATAATAGCGAATGCAGGTCCGGGCGCCAGAATGCCATTTACTGTTACGGAACCTGAACCATTTCCTTGTGGGACAATTACAAAAAGTGTATCCTTTGTCGCTCTTTCTACCTGGGCACTAAGGCCATCAATCTTAACAGTATCTAATAATGGGTTCGTATTAAAATTGGTTCCCACAATAATGATGGTATCTCCAGATTGCGCACTTAGCGGACTTACACTGGTGATAGTTGTGTTAACGGCAGGGGAAGGATTATGTGTATAATCCTGACCGGGTTTTTTGCATGTGCTATTTAATAGCGTTATAAAAAATAGAAGAGCAGGAATAATTTTGAGTTTCCCAATTTGGGAAAGCCGCCAAATTTTGATGAGTTCAATTGGCCTGGCAGAATCTGGTGTTTTATCTTTCATGACAAAGCGTTTGGCAGAAACTAAGTGCAGCTTTGTTTCTCCTATCTAAATTACTCTCACTTTTCAGTGTTTCATAATTGATTCCTACTAATGCAATGAGATTGATTTGTGATTTCTAATAAAATTTGATTTACCGATATTATCTGAACCAGGAGTTTTATGCCATTACCGGTATTGTTGGGAAGGATTGATACGACGACTTTTTCGCTATGAGAATTGTGATAACAATGAGCAAAAAGGAAGGATGAAATAAAGAAATTTCATCGATTCAGAGTTGTAGGATTCTCCGAAGAGAATACGCGGACTTTCACATCACCTTCCAGGACTTTTGAAATGGGACAGCTGTGAGCTATTTCCAACATTCTCATTTTTTGTTCCACACTAACGTGGCAAAGAAATATGATATCACAATCAATGACAGCGTTTTTGGTTTCTCCTATTGTTTCCTGGTAGAGATTTACGTTGATAGCGAATTTGTCAATGTTCCATCCTTTCTTATCAATGTACATTCGCAGCGTAATGAGTTTGCATGAGGCGATTGAAGCAAGCAAAAGTGTAAAGGGATCCGGACCTGCATCTTCTCCCCCAACAGATTCTGGCTCATCTGTAATAAATGTACCATTACGCCATTCAATTACGCATTTGTATTTTTTTCTTGCGATGGTACCCAGAACAGGTTTCTCCAGTTTATATCTCATACTAGAATTAAAGGTAGGTTGAATGAGACAAAAAAGACATTAGTTTAAATATCCTATTCATGTCTTTTCCCATAATCGGATTTTCAACGTGGATAATCGGTACTTAAAGAATCTTTCATCCAAGTATTTACATCTTTCGAAAGTCTCTCTGAAAAAATTTTATAATTATTGACTGAATCAGTACCAATAGGTAGATGAAGCGGAGGATTTTCTGTATGTCCGAGTTTAACCACAAGTTCAGCTAATTTAGATGGGTCACCTGGTTGCGTTCCGTGGAAAGTTGATGTGCTCTTCCGCATTGTTCCTACTCTTGTATTTTCATAATCCGGGATTGCGTTTTGTGCAACCACATATGAGCCTTTTCCTGTAAAGCCTGTCTTAAATAACCCTGGTTCAATTGCCGTAACTTTTATACCAAAGGGTTCAAGTTCTTTGGCGAGCCCATGAGTAATGCCTTCCAGGGCATTTTTGGTTGAGCCATACAATCCCCAACCTGTTAACGCATCAAAGGCAAAAAGCGAAGAAACATTAATTACATGACCCGACTTTTGTTTTCTCAAGAATGGCAGAGTCGCTCGCAATACATTTAACACACCGAACACATTGGTATCATATTGCCTTCTGGCTTCGGCATCAGAAATTTCTTCGATTCCGCCGACAATGCCATAGCCTGCATTATTTACTATGATGTCCAATTTGCCAAAATGTTCTATTGCCCTGGCCACAGCATCTTTAACTGCTGATTCATTCGTTACATCCATTTCGACGACAAATAAATTGACTTCATCATTTAAAGAAGAATAAAGATCGGAACTATTGCTTCGAACTGTGGCTACAACCTGGTCGCCCGCACGAAGGGCAGCTTTTGCTATTTCATATCCGAAGCCTTTCGAAGCGCCAGTGATAAACCAGGTTTTATGTTGAGTTTCCATGATAAAAAGTTTTGTGTATTTACAATGATTTTTTTCTAATTAATAAGTGTCTACTTCTATAATCGCTTTTACAAATTCAGTTGGTGCTTCCTGGGGTAAATTATGTCCTATACCTCCTGTTATCAGTTTGTGAGAGTACCTTCCTGTAAATTTGTTTGCGTAAGAACTACTGTCGGGGTGCGGTGCTCCATTAGCATCGCCTTCCATCGTGATCGTTGGTACAGAAATAACCGGCGCCGTTGCAAGGTGATTTTCATATTCATCATATTGCGATTCGCCCTCGGCAAGTCCAAGTCGCCAGCGATAATTGTGAATGACTATGGCCACATGATCCGGATTGGAGAGAGAAGCCGCACTACGATTAAATGTGGCGTCATCGAAGTTCCAGTTGGGTGATGCAAGTTTCCAAATCAATTTTGCAAATTCATTCCTGTTTTGATCATACCCCGCCCGTCCACGTTCTGTCGCAAAGTAATATTGATACCACCATTGCAATTCAGCAGCTGGCTTCAATGGTATTTTGCCCACCTTTTGGCTTCCGATCAGGTAACCACTAACCGATACTAAAGCCTTTGCACGTTCCGGCCATAGTGCCGCGATAATATTCGCTGTTCTTGCGCCCCAATCGAATCCGGCAACAATTGCTTTTTTTATTTTTAAAGCATCCATTAAGTGAATAATATCAACAGCAACCACTGATTGCTGACCATTTCTGATTGTGTCATTTGATAGAAATCGTGTGGTACCATATCCGCGCAGGAATGGAGCGATTACATGATATCCTTTCGACGCTAATACTGGTACAACATTTTCGAAACTGTAAATATCATAAGGCCAACCATGTAACAGAATTACAGGTGTGCCATCTAGGGGTCCTGCTTCCACGTATCCCACATTAAGCAAACCTGCATCAATCTGTTTAATAAATGGATCTTCAATATGCTTTTCCATAATTTCTTTTTTGGAGTTCTCGATGAAGAAGGGTTTAAGAAAACCGAAGGCGGTAAGTTCTGCTGCGCCAAAAGAAATAGCCGCCTTTCCTAAAAAGTTTCGACGGCTATATTTTGTTTTTTTCATTTTAATTTG
>PSRI01000272.1 GCA_003175935.1 Bacteroidota bacterium | reverse complement strand
TTCAATGCGCTCCTGAAGACAGTCGCGCGGCGAATACATTGCTGCCGTGGTTTCTATCTTCAGGAACCAACATTTGTACTGTCAATTGGCGATCTACAATGCGCTCCTGGAGACAATCGCGACGCCATTTTATCGCCGTAGTTTCTATCTTCAGCAACTACCATCCTGTCTTGGTACTTGGTACTCCCAGTCTTCTAATAGTTCACATATGATAATTAAATGTCGCATTTTCAGGTAGCCCTTAACGAAAGAGTTCATATTAATTCACTTGTATTGTGTAAGACGCACCCTATCATTTTGCATTAAGAGTATTTTTAATAATACTACCTAGTATTTCCTGCAATTCCCCGTACTGGTAGAAGTCCTGAATATTAATTTTCTGACAATAATTTGACAGTTTTTCCGCTTTTTAAGTAACCCTAGAATTGTGAAAGAAATAACCTATACAAATCTGTACAAAGTCATTTCCATCTCGACTGCCGTATTCTTTTTTATTCCTACGATAATTTTGGTGATAAAGAAGTTATGGAAGACACAGGAATTTGCCTGGTTTGCTTCTTACTGGTTTTTAGGTGGCATCGTGAATTTGATTGACCTCGTAGGACTCGCAGAAACAAAAGGTGGGTTCTGGATCAATCGCGCATACAACTTATTTGAAGCGCCATTTATGCTAACGGTGCTTTATTTCACTACCCAAAATAAAACGATTCGCAAAGCACTTGTCAGGGTTTTCATCATTTTTCTTTCTGCCGAATTGCTCACAACATTCATTACAAAGCTGCATGATGTTGCTGAAACGGCGCTGGTTGGTGTAGGCACTGTAACTATTCTCACTTTTATTTTGTGGGAGATCGTAAATTATCTCAAGAAAATTGAGCACAGTCATTTTGAAAAGATGATGCAGTATGTGTATGCCGGGTTATTATTTGAATACGGGATTTCTATCATTACTTACATCTTCAGCTATATATCACCACCACCGCCAGATAAAAATTATACCGACAATTATATTCTTTACGACATCTCCATTTTAATTACAATCATCCTCGCATCGATCGGATTTATTCTTTATCGAACAAGGCCCATAAAAATTATAACGCCACCGCCCCCGCGCAGCAATAAGGATGAAGAGATTATGTTTATTTAGTGGTTGGCAGTTTTTAGTTTGTACTTTGTAGTTTGTGGTTTGTAGTTTGTGGTTTCTAGTTTGTGGTTTGTAGTTTGTAGTTTGACTTTTAACTACGAAGACACTCAGACCGCAAAGAATCACAGGGTCTTAAGTCAAGGTACTCAGTACCGGGTACTCCTCAAAATTCTTCTACAGCGTAAGCTTTATTATCTACATAAGGTCCACCGGGATGGTGCGCAGTATAGTCTAAATTGATCCAGTAGTAGCCCCCTTCTTCACGGTAATACAGACCGCTGAAATTTTCGGTGGCGAAAAGGTGGGTAATAGCCTCCTGCATGAGGTTAAAAGATTTTTTATCGCCACAATACAATTCGGGATAAACATGGTCTTCTGTTAAGACCATCCTGCATCTGCCTCCAATAGCATTCATGCACGAAATCATTAAGATAGTGTGATCATCACAATCACCACCAAGGCCATTTTCAATTGTCTCCTGGGGTGTTGCGTAGTATTCGTCTTTCTCTGAATCAGAGACGTACTTGAAATTGCTGTTTATGTATTTGAAGAGAGACAGGTATCGAACAATAGGACCGTATTTATTATGGTATTCATCGAAGTATTCAATAGAATGTTTCACTGCAAAATTTCTGACTATTGAATCCTGGTGATTCATTTTTGATTTCAATCCTTTTACAGCCTTCTCAACACCTGAATCAAAAAGTGTGGGTTTGATGAGGTAGAGATCTTTTTCTTTGTGATCCCTGGCGTTCCAATTGGTGACAACCAAATTGCGATAATCCCTTAGCATGTTTCGAAGGTTGTATCCATCAGTGAGTGAATTGTAGAGTACAATTGCAGATACGAGAATGAAGGCTGGAACGATGAGCGGCTTAAAGAGCCAAAGAATTCCTCTCACCAGTAAAAAGGCAATGATAATTGCAAGGAGTAAATCAAAATTCCAGTAACCAATGATAATAGGAGGGATGAACCTGTTTAGAAGAGGAGCCAATGGAATAACGGTAAGTAAACCCAGCATGTTCAGGGCCAGGTTATGAGCGAAAACATTTTTGTGGCTTGCCATCTCCATACTCACAGGTAATAACGCAAAGTTCAGAATGTATTTTATTTGGAGAATGTTAAAAAACTCAGAGGCTGCTCAGCCTGCCTCCATCTACAGGCAAATTAATTCCATTCACGTAAGACGCCGCTGGCGTGCATAAGAATGCAACTACCGCACCAAACTCTTCAGGTTCTCCAATTCTTCCTGCAGGAATGTTTCTCTTGATGTCCTCTTCTGCTTCTTTAGCCGACTTGCCGCTGCTTTGGGTAATGCTTTCAATCAGACTATCATAGCGTGCAGTTCTGTTATAACCCGGTAACACATTATTAACAGTAATGCCAAAACCTGCAAGCTCTCTCGACAAAGTTTTGGCCCAGGCAGCTACAGCGGCCCGAATGGTATTCGAAACACCGAGCCCGGGTATTGGCTCTTTTACAGAAGTTGAAATGATATTTACGATTCTCCCGAATCCATCTTTTTTCATTCCTTCTAATACTGACTGCGTGATTGACTGAAAATTTAAAAGGTGTTCAGAAAAAGCTTGTGCGAAGAGTTCGGGAGCTGAATTAATTGCGGCTCCTGGTTTTGGTCCTCCTGTATTATTGACGAGTATATGAACTATTCTTCCGTTCGAAAGACATTTTCCAACAGCATTAGCAACAGAATTTCTATCGCTGAAATCTGCAACAAGAAATTGATGATTCTGACCTTTCGAGTGATCCAGTTGGTTCAACGCTGTTCGAAGTTTGGATTCATTTCTCGCTAACAAGGTAACATCAGCACCCAGTTTTGAAATTTCTATTGCAGAAGCAAGGCCCAATCCGCCTGAGCTACCACCTATCAGCGCATGTTTTCCTTTAAGATCGAGATTCATAATAGTTTAAAGATTTATAAATCCAGAGGCTGCAATCTCAATTCTCTCGCTATGCCTTCTTTGATTTCAAGGACCCTGTCGATACAATCTGGCAACTCGTCCTGATAATGGCTCACATAAATAAGGGTCTTTTCAAAAGCTTTACAAATTTCGGATATGAGTTCGAGGAATTGCGTTTTTTGAGCCGGATCCATTCCCTGGCAAGGCTCATCGAGTATAAGAAGTTCTGGATTTTTCACAAGAGCTCTCGCCAACAAAACCAGTCTTTGATTTCCTGAGGAGAGTAATGAAAGTGTCTTATTGGTGAAGCCCTGAAGGTTCATGAGGCTCATCCATTGTTCAACCTGGTCCTTCTGCGACTCGCTGATGGGCCTGAACATGCCAATAGAATCAAAAAGTCCTGAGGCTACTGCATTAAAGCAGGAAATTCCATAATCAAAATACAAATGCATTTCAGGAGAGAGATACCCGATTTTCTTTTTGATATCCCAAATACTCTCACCGGTTCCTCTTCTTCGGTCGAACAGATAAATTTCATTGGCGTACGCTTTTGGATTATCGCCATTCACCAGACTTAATAAGGTTGACTTCCCTGCACCATTCGGTCCGGATACTGCCCAATGGTCACCTTTTTTCACTTCCCAGTTTATATGTTGCAGTATTTTTCTTCCTTCATATTCCACATTCACATCTACCATTCGAATTACATACTTGTATTCGCCTGCATTTTGATTTTGCAATAATGGAAATGCTTCGGGATTTATTTTACTCTGGTTATTTTTCTGAAGGAAATTTCCGATCGTTGAAAAGAAATCCCGTTCCAGAACTTCAATAATTTTTCCCTGATCCATTATTGCCACATTGGTAATGGAATCCGGAACTTCGGTGCCCGAGCTGAATAAAATGATTTTAGTTCCAGACGCAGAAAGTTTATCAATAATAGTACTCAATAATTTTCTTCCATCCACATCCAGTCCGATGAATGGATTATCCAGGATGAGAACCTTAGTTTTTTGAAGAAGGGCTTTTGCAATTTGAAGTCTTTTGTTCTCTCCGTTAGAAAGTTGAATCAGTGGTTCCTCGAGTACATGAGAAATATGGAGAAGCTCTGCTAATGGCTGGTAATTTTCCTGATTTCCATAATGCTCCAGTTCTTCAGATACAGTCCTGGTATCAAATGAATCGATGGAATTATACCTCTGTTGATAATAGAAATCTGAGGTGTTCGATTTATTTCTGAATCGATGTTGTTGGTCAACAACAACTATATCTGCAGTATCAGAATTTTCGAGGTGAAATACAATTTGTCCCGTATAAAAATGTTTCCCGGCTAATGTATGAGCCAAAGTTGTTTTTCCACTTCCGGATGCACCAATAACCGCCCATTGTTCATTATCTGCAATGGTGAGATTAATTTCATGCAGGATGGTATTGGTATTTAATTTAACCTGGAGATTTATCATTTCAAGGAACGGAGTTCCGGGCATCAGTTTCTATGTTTTACAAATTAAACGAATCCTTTCCGGACGTATAAAGGAAAAAAAAGCCGCTCCTGTGGAGCGGCAATAAATTCACCTTTTGTTTTTAATCTTCATCCTCCTCGTAATTATAGGCATCCTCATTATTATTGTATAAGGATTCCCATTCTTTGACTGCTTTGTCATCGAGCAGTTCAACGATGTCGAAGAGTGAATCCGTCTTTCTCTTCCATTCCATCACTTCGGTATCACCGTATTTTGAAACATACATACAGTGATCCGACTCAAGGGTCACCTTGATCATGGAAATAGGTGATTCTTCTTTTTCCTGTACCAGGTAATAACAACCTGTTTCCAGCAACGCATACGAATACATGTTCAAATCCTTTTTTAATCTGATCAAATACAGAATTCTGGGATAGTAGAAGTAATAATGGGTAGTAAAGCCAGAAATTTAATGGATCGTACCGTAGCCGAAGAAGGCAAAAGTGATTTAGTTCATAGGTACGAGGGTCACTAAGTATCTGATCGAAATTACGATTTTTGGGGATTTTAATCTTATAGCGTTATCCTAAAATCATAATTTTATAATAATTGAATATAAATACTTGTAAATCAAATATTTAATATAATTTCGAGAGGTTTCACGCAAAGTCGCGAAGAGGGCAAAGACCGCAAAGGTCATTATATTTGAACTCCACTCAAATTGGAAATTCACATGAAATCAAGGCTGTTCTTCCTTCCATTAATCGCAATGATCTCTTTGTTTTCAACTGTTTCGGCACAAAAATTCATTGGAGTTAAAGGTGAAAATATCATTGGGCCTGATGGGAAGCCTTTCCTGATAAGGGGAACCAATCTCGGTAACTGGCTGGTGCCCGAAGGCTATATGTTCAAACTAAAAAAAGTTAATTCTCCCCGTCTTATTAATGAAGCACTGGTTGAATTGATTGGTCCGGATGCAACCAAAGTTTTCTGGAAGAAATATCTCGAAACTTATATCACTTCTCAGGACATACATTATTTGAAATCACTTGGAATGAATTCCATTCGCATTCCATTCAACTATAGATTATTTACAAATGAAGATTACCTGGGCGGAAAAGGGGAAGCAAGGGGATTTGCTCTGATGGATAAAGTAATTGGATGGTGCAAAAAAGAAGGGCTTTATGTGATCCTTGATATGCATTGTGCGCCAGGCGGACAAACGGGTGACAATATTGATGACGGTTATGGATATCCATTCATTTTTGAGAACGCCGAAAGTGCCCAGCTCGCTACAGAGATATGGAAAAAAATTGCAGCGCATTACAAAAATGAAACTGCCATCATGGGATATGATATCCTAAATGAGCCCATCGCGCATTATTTTGATAAAGCAAAGCTCAATCCTCTTCTCGAACCACTCTATAAAAAAATAGTGAAAGCTGTTCGTGAAGTTGATCCCAATCATCTTGTTTTTCTTGGCGGCGCACAGTGGGATTCAGATTTCAGCATTTTCGGATCTCCGTTTGATCCCAAGGCAGTTTATACTTTTCACAAGTACTGGACAGCAACCACACAGGATGTAATTCAATCATACCTTGATTTCAGAACTAAATTTCATGTTCCAATCTATTGCGGGGAGACAGGGGAAAATAAAGATGAGTGGGTTTCAGAATTCAGAATGTTGCTTGAAAAAAATAATGTAGGCTGGCACTACTGGCCATATAAGAAATTAGAAAATGTTGCCGGAATTGTTACCTTCAAAATGCCACAGGGTTTCCAGGACTTTATTGATTTTGCAGAATCTGATCGCGCTACTTTTGAAGAGATTCGCAAAGCCAGACCTGCTGCAGTTGAATCAATAAAAAAAGCACTGGATGGCTTCCTCGAAAATGCAAAATTTCCAAATTGCACTCCGAATACTGGTTATATTAAGGCACTCGGGTTTGAATTGCAGTAGAGAAGTATTTAGTATAAAGTACTAAGTACTTAGACAAAGACGCCGAGCGACTTTCTTCAGGAGCTCAATACGCAATTCTGATTGAAAGACAATTGGTGGTTCCTGGGGACAGAAACAACGGCAGTATTGTTAGTTGATAACAGGCAATTATCTACGATGCTACAACATGATTTTGCCGAGCGACTGTCTTCAGGAGCTCAATACGCAATTCTAATTGAAAGACAATTGGTGGTTCCTGG